>DFYJ01000129.1 GCA_002383325.1 Candidatus Aminicenantes bacterium UBA4085 | reverse complement strand
CTCCGCTGCGCACGGCCGGGCGCAAGGCCACGAAGACCAAGGTGCTGGTCCTGGGCTTCGACGGCATGGACGCCCACATCACCCGGCAATGGATGGAGGCCGGCTACCTGCCCGCCTTCCGCAAGCTGGCCGCCCAGGGCGGCTTCAGACCGCTCCAGACGAGCATCCCGCCCCAGAGCCCGGTGGCCTGGTCCAACTTCATCGCCGGGACCGGCCCGGGCGGACACGGCATCTTCGACTTCATGCACCGCGATCCCAAGACCTATATGCCCGTCTTCTCGGCCTCCTCCATCGAAGGGGCGGCCAAGACGCTCCGGCTGGGCAAGTGGCTTCTGCCGCTCAAGGGCGGGGAGATCCGCAACCTGCGGCAGGGCCGAGCTTTCTGGCAGGTCCTGGAGGATCACGACGTCCCCAGCACCATCTTCAAGATGCCGGCCAATTACCCGCCGGTATCCTCGAAGATGCGGACCCTGGCCGGGATGGGCACGCCCGACATCCAGGGCAACTACGGCATTTGCGACTTCTACACGACCTCGATCAAGTCCGTGAACGAGGACATCGGCGGGGCCCGCATCCACGAGGTCTTCGTCATCGGCAACCGGGTCGACGCCCGCCTGCCGGGCCCGGTCAACACTTACAGGATCGGGGCCCCGGAAGCCCAGATCGACTTCAAGGTCGTTCTCGATCCCGTCCACGCCGTGGCCAAGATCGTGCTTCCCGACCAGGAGTTCATCCTGCGGGAGAAGGAGTGGAGCGGCTGGAAGCGGGTCCGCTTCCCGCTCATCCCGACCCAGAGCGTCTCCGGTATCTGCATGTTCTATCTCAAGGAGGTCCGGCCGACCTTCAGCCTCTATGTCAGCCCGGTCAACATCGACCCGGCCGACCCGATCCTGCCGATCTCGACCCCGGCGGGATACGCAGCCGAGCTGGAAAAGCGCTTCGGGCCCTACTTCACCAAGGGCCTGCCGGCCGACACGAGCGCCCTGGACAACGACCTGCTGGACGAGGAGGAATTCCTGGCCCAGGACGAGATGGTCCTGCGGGAGAGCCGGGCCATGCTCGACTACGAGCTCGGCCGCTTCGATGCGGGCCTGCTGTTCTACTACATCTCCAGCACCGACCAGCGCCAGCACATGTTCTGGCGGCTGATGGATCCGGCCCATCCGGCCCACGATCCCAAGCTGGCTGCGCGCTTCGGCGGCACCATCCGCAGGACTTACCAACAGGCCGATGAGATCCTGGCCCAGGCCCTGGCCCGCATCGACAAGGACACCGTCGTTCTGGTCATGTCCGACCACGGCTTCAATCCCTTTTACCGCAGCTTCAACCTCAATACCTGGCTCCTGCAGGCCGGCTACCACCGCTTCAAGAACTCCTTCAAGCGGGAGGACCTGGAGATCGGATTCTCCAGCACCGACTGGTCCGCGAGCCGGGCCTACGGTCTGGGCCTTAACGCCCTCTACCTGAATGTCCGCGGGCGCGAGGGCCAGGGCATCGTCGCCCCGGGGGCCGAGGCCGAAGCCCTGGCCGCCGAGATTTGCGCCGCCCTGGAAGCCGTCAAGGACCCCAAGACGGGCGAACGGGTGGTCCTGCGGGCCTACCGGGGCCGGGACGTCTACCGGGGACCGGCCGCGGCCGGGGCCCCCGACATCGTCCTGGGCTTCAACCGGGGCTATCGCATCTCCTTCGGCTCCCCGCTCGGCCGCATCCCCCGCGAGGTCCTGGAGGACAACACGGCCAAGTGGAGCGGGGACCACATGGGTGCGGCCGAGACCCTGCCGGGCATACTGCTGGCGAACAGGCCGATCGGAGCCGCGGCCCCCGCCCTCTACGACCTGACCGCCACGATCGCCGACGTCTTCGGGGCCGAAAAGCCCCGCGAATACGTCGGCCAGTCCATCTTCCAGGAGAAGCCCTGATGGCCAGCGAGAAGATCAAGCTCGACAAGGATCTCATGGACCGGGTCCGCAAGTACGCCGCCATGGCCGGCTACGCCTCGGCCGAGGAGTTCGTCGCTCACTGCCTGGAGAAGGAGCTTTCCGGGCTGGAAGCGGGCGGCACCGAGGACGATATCAAGAAAAAGCTCAAGGGGCTCGGCTACATCGGCTGAGGAAAGGAACGAGGAGATCGGGCCATGATCGGCATCCTGAACGCGGCCGTGGGCGGGCTTTTCGACGCTCTCTTCGCCGTCCTGGGCCGCCTCGGCCCGGAGGCGTCCATGGCCGTCGTCTCGCTGCTGGTCGGCCTGTTCATGCTCTTCATCTTCAAGAGAACCTCCAACCAGGCCGGCATCCGCCGGGCCAAGGACCGGATCAAGGCCCACCTCCTGGAGCTGCGCCTGTACAAGAGCGACTTCGGCCAGACCATGCGCTCGCAGGGCCGCATCCTGGCGGCCAACGGCCGCTACTTTCTTCACGCCTTAAAGCCGATGCTGGTTATGTTCGTCCCCATCCTCCTCGTCCTGGTCCAGCTCGACGCCCGTTTCGGGGCCCGGGCCTTGGAGCCGGGCGAGACCGCTCTGGTCAAGGTGAAGGTCGATCCGTCGATCGAGCTGGCCTCGATCGAGCCCGGGCTCGAGGCCCCGGCCGGGGTCACGGTCGAAACGCCGCCCCTGAGGATCGAGGAGGAGAACGAGATTGACTGGCGGATCCGGGCCGAGGCCGCGGGGATCCACACCCTGACCGTCCGCGTCGGCGCCCTGACCGGGACCAAGAGCCTCTCCGTCCGGCAGCCGTCCTCGGCCAAGGTGACGCCCCTCAGGGTTCGCAAAGGCGGCTGGGCGGAGCTTCTCCATCCCGGCGAGAAACCCCTCCCCAAGGATTCCGGAATCGTCTCGATCGAGGCGTCCTACCCGTCCGCCCGGCTCGATTACTTCGGCTGGCGTATGCACTGGTTGGTCGCCTTCTTCCTCCTCTCGCTCCTCTTCGGCTTCGGCCTCAAGGGTGTTTTCAAGGTCGAGATCTGATCCGGCCTCCCCTCCCCCGGGCTTCCGGCTCCATCTGAATTTCTCGCTTGTATTCCTCTTTTCGTCTGTGGTATGAAGGGGACACGTCTTTCGTGAGAGGAGAGGAATCCATGAAAAAAGCCATCGTCTTCATGTGCGTCGCTCTGCTTCTGGTGTCCGTATCCGCCTGCAATAAGGGCGGCGGGGGCAAGTACGGCGACGTCAAGAAAGTCATGAACAAGTACATCGACGCGACGGAAAAGTTCGCCACGGCCATGGAAGGCGTCAAGGACGCCGACGGCGTGGTCAAGGCCATCGAAGCCTACACTGTCGTGGCCAAGGATCTCGGACCCCAGATCAAGGGCTTCGAGACCAAGTACCCCGAGTTCAAGGACATGGAGAACCTCCCCGAGGAGCTCAAGCCGCTCGTCGACCGGATGCAGGGCGTAGCCACCAAGATGATGAGCTCCATGGGCAAGATCGCCGAGTACGCCGCCGATCCCAAGGTCCAGGCGGCCCAGGCCAAGCTGACCGAGGCCATGGGCTCGCTCCAGTAAGAGCGATTCAAGGCGCTGGGGATCGGCGTCAGCCCATCCCCAGCGCCTTCATCTTGTTGAACAGGGTTTTGCGGCTGATCCCCAGCCGCTTGGCGGCCAGGGTCCGGCTGCCATTCGCTTCCTGAAGGGCCTTTTCGATGAGGGCCCGCGACGTCCCTTCCGCGGCCGAGTGGGCCGCATCCAGAAGCGTTTCGGCCGCGGCCGGATCCCCGTGGGTAGCGACGCCGTGGGCCTCCGTCTGAGGGTCGAACCGGGCCCGGGAGCGCACCCTGGCCGGTATGACGGAGACATCCAGGTTGTTCCCCTCGGCGTGGACCATGGCCTCATAGATCACGCTCTCGAGCTCCCGCACGTTGCCCGGCCAGCCGTAACCCATCAGCGTTTCCAGGAAGTCGGGCGAGAGCGCCTGGACGCTTTTACCCAGCTCCTGGCCGTACTTGGCCAGGAAGTGCTCGCAGAGAAGGGGGATGTCCTCCCTCCGCTCGCGAAGCGGCGGCAGCCGCAGCGACAGCACGGCCAGACGAAAGTAGAGATCCTCGCGGAAGGCGCCCCGGTGGACTTCTCCGTCCAGATCCTTGTTGGTGGCCGCGATGACCCGCACATCGACCGGGATGGTCCGGCTCCCCCCTACCTTGACGATCTCCCTTTCGCCCAGGGCCCGCAGCAGCTTGACCTGAGCCTCCAGCGGAAGCTCCCCGATCTCGTCCAGGAAAATCGTGCCCTTATGGGCCATCTCGAACTTGCCCGTGGTCTCAGTCCTGGCGTCGGTGAAAGCCCCCTTGCTGTGGCCGAAGAACTCGGACTCGATCAGGTCGCGCGGGATGGCCCCGCAGTTGACGACGACGAACGGGCCGTCCCGGCGCGGCCCGGCGAAGTGGATGGCCCGGGCGACGAGCTCTTTGCCCGTGCCGCTCTCGCCCGTGAGGAGGACCGTCCCGTCCACGCGGGCGATGCGGTCCATCATCTGGAAGATGGAGTTCATCGGCCCGCTCGTACCGACGATCTCCGAGAAGCGGTAGCGGGCGCTCAGCTCGGCCTTCAGCCCGGCCACTTCGGCCTCCAGCCGCCGGACCTCCAGGGCCCGTTCGATCAGCAGCAGAAGCTCCTCGTTGTCGACTGGCTTTTCCAGGTAGGCATAGGCGCCGCGCTGGGTCGCCTCGACGGCGTTGCGGATCGTGCCGAAGGCGGTGATGACGATGATCCGGCAGGCGGGAAGCGCCTCCCGCACTCCGGCCAGTACGTCCAGGCCCGACATGTCCGGGAGGTTCATATCCAGAAGCAGGACGTCCGGGGCGAAGGAACGGGCCTGGAAAATTCCCGCCCGGCCGCTGGCAGCGGTCTCGACGGCAAAGCCCCTCTCCTCCAGCAGGAGCGAGAAGATGTCGCGAATGGACTGCTCGTCGTCCACGACCAGGATCTTGAACTTCATGGCGCCTCGCTTCCTTCGAGCGGCAGGTGAATGAGCATCGTCGTCCCCTGCCCGGGCCGGCTGCGGGCTTCGATGTCGCCCCCGTGCGACTTGACGATGTTGTAGCAGATGGACAGCCCCAGCCCGGTCCCCCCCTTTTTGGTGGTGAAGAAGGGGTCGAAGACGCGGTCCAGGTTCTCCTCGGGAATGCCCTCGCCGGTGTCGGCCACGGCGACCAGGACCTTGCGCGGATCCTTGACCGACGCCTCGACCCGGAGCTCGCCTCCCGCGGGCATGGCTTGGATGGCATTCAGAAAGACGTTGAGAAAAAGCTGCTTGAGCTGGGACCGGTCGCCCTGCACGGGAAGGGCGGCCTCGGGCAGCGCGCGCCGCAGGACGACGCCCTTGGACCTGGCCTGGAAGGCGACGAGCTCCAAGCTGTCCTCCAGCGTGCCGCGCAGGTCGTGGCGCTCGCGCACGATCTCGGCCGGACGCGAGAAGGCCAGCAGAGCCGAGACGATATCGTTGATGCGGCCCGTCTCCTGCAGGGCCGAGGCGATCAGCTTGCGCGAGGATTCTTCCGCTGACTTGCCCTCGAGATACTGCAGGGTCGAACGGATGGCCGTCAGCGGATTGCGGATCTCGTGGGCCGCGCCCGCCGCCAGCTCGCCGACCGTGGCCAGGCGGTCGGCCCGCGACATGCGGCGGAAGCGCTCGCGCTGTTCCTTGAAGAGGAGGGCGTTCTCCAGGGCGATGCCGGCCTGGGGCAAGAGGGCCCGGATGAAGGAGACCTCCAGGCGGGTGAAAGCCGCGCCGCCGGGCTTGCTTCCGACCAGGAGAATTCCGATCAGGCGATTCATCGAGATCAGCGGGAAAGCGATCTCGATGCCCAGAGACGCCATCAGGCCGGCTTCCTTGGGTGTGAGGTACTCCTGCAGCCCGGGGCGGCGCTTGAGCTCCAGATGGGTTTCGTTGACCTTGAGCCACTTGGCCAGGCGCGAGTCGCGCGGGATGACGGCCGTCCGGCCTTCGGCCTCGCCGACGTCCACGGTGGCGNNGCATCGTGGACGAGCAGGAGGAGCTTGGGCCCCGGACAGACTTCCTTGATCTTACCCAGGAAGTTGCGGGCGATCTGGTCGTAGTCCTCGATCAGGTTGACGCCCGCTTCGAACTCGCGAAAGACGAGGAGCGGCAGCTTCTCGTCGCGGCGGCGGGAGCGGAAGAGCTTCATGATGGGCCCGGGGCCATTATATCAATTGCCCGAATTCCCAGACACATACTTATGAGAAATAGCAGACACTGACTTATTTCCCGAATTCCTCTCTTCGATGCTTCCGCCGAGATGATCCCAGATAGCGAATTCGCCATAAATCATATGACTTTATATATGATCCGCCGGATCATTCGGTATGTGTCGGCTATTTTTATCACCGCACGTCATAGCGGACGAAGAGCCCGAAGCTCAAGGAGAAGACCAGGGCGGCCGCGGCGGCCAGGACGGTCAGATACGGCAGGGNNCCCCAGCCGGTCGGCCGGCTTCATCCGCCGCTCGCTGAACTTCGGGACGATCGCCGGCGAGACCTTCTGCTTGGTCGTGGAGATATCCTCGCTCGGATTGAACCAGTGCGGGCTCTTCGGGTCCGCCGCATCCAAGGCCGTGAAGAAGGCCTGGAACTGCCCCTGGAAGATCAGAATGTCGTCCCAGACCCGGCGAAAGCGGGGGTAGCCGCCGCCGACGATCGACTCGGCCAGGTATTCGAAGGCGGCCACCGGCGAGAAAGCCGTCAACCGGCGCGTCTTCTCGAACTGACGGAACATGGCCCGGTAGTAGTCGTCCCGGATGGCTTTCTCGGCCGCCATTCGCTTGCGCTGCAGGTTCGCCCGCAGCTCGTGCTGAGGCAGGAAGGGATTGCCGGAGTTCTGCATCCAGCTCCCCGGAGGGGCGGCCTTGTTCAAATCGTCCCAAGCCCGTTCCACCCGCTTCTGGACGGACTCGGACTTCTCGATCGGGAAGACTTTCTTGGCCAGAAAGCCGCTGGAGTTGGGGATGACCATGGCGAAGAGGAGCCAGGCGGTCAGAGCCAGAAGCAGGCTGACGTTAGAGCTGCGGGCCAGGACCGAGCAGAGCAGGCCGAAGGCGGCCATGGCCGCCGCCAGCAAGGCCGCCGCGAACAAGAGGGCCGCCGTCTCCGCGGCCAGAGTCCAGCCCCAGGCGGCCGTCCCGGAGATCGTCAGGATGAGCAGACCGACGAGCACCCCCGGGATGACGGTGGCCAGCACGGAGGCCACCGCGCTGGCGTATTTGCCGAAAAGGAGAGCCCCCCGCGACACGGGATTGGCCATGGCCAGGGCCAGGGTTTTGCTCTCTTTCTCGCCGGAGACCGCGTCGAAGGTGAAAAGCAGGGCCACGAAGCTGACCAGGAGGGCGATGGCGAAAGCCCAACTCAATTCGTCGTAGCGGGCCAGAAACGGGTTCGCGCTGCCGCTCTTGTTGGCGAAGCTGAAGACGTTCCAGGCGGAGTAGGTGATCGAATTGGGCAGGTACTTCTCCTTGGCGTCGGCCAGGAAGGCGTTATCGCGGGGCCGCAGGTCGAACGTCCTCCGCGTGACTGCCAGGCGAGTGGCATTGGCGGCGTCCTCCTCGAGGACCCGGGCCGCGATGCTGCGAGCTTCCCGGTCCTTGGCCAGAGCGCCGGCGTGGGAGCGGATAAAGGACAACGACCCGGCCATGAAGACCGTCAGGATCAGGACGAGCGCCAGGAGAAAGCGGAAGCTGTAGAGATTGTGCTGGATTTCGCGCTTGAGAACGGTTTTCCACACGGCTTACCTCACGTCGTAGCGGATGAAGGCGACATAGGCCAGGGCGAACAGAAAAACGCACTCGAACAGCAGCAGGCCCAGCCGGAAAGCCAAGCCGGCCAGACCGGCGGCCAAGGACGCCGCCCGCGCGGGAAAGCGGGGCATGTCGTCGAGCTTGAGGACGGGAAAGTCGTCGGGACCGTCGCCGGGGATATCGACGAGCGAGAGGACCTGCCAAGTCTTTCGAAAATCGGACTCTTTAGCGGCCCAGGCGTCGTAATCCGCCAAGGTCTTGAACTTCCCGCCGGTTCGGGCGGCGATAATCTGGTCCGCCGTCATGAAAGCCGCGGGCGGCGCCGGCGTGATATATTCGAATTTTTCGAACATATTCTTGCCTTTGAACCAGTTGAGGAACGTCTCGCGGTAGCGCCGGACATCGTCGAGGCGTTTTTCCTGGGCCCGGCGGTCCGTCCCGCAGACGGCCGTGGCCACGGCCCGGAAGATCCCGGCCGGCGAGAGAAGCGCCAGGTTCTCGGCGGCCCGGGCCTGCCTCGACAAGCTGTCGAGATAGGCTTTCTGCGGGCCCCACTTGCGGTCGGCGGTATCGAGCCGCACGGGCTCCCCGACGGCCATTTCGCGCCGCTGCCGCTCGAAGAACGAAGCCGTGCAGCCGTACGTCTCGCGCGATCCGTCCTCGCTTCCGTTCATGTACCAGTTCATGTTCCAGTCCGCCTCGGGGAGCTTCTGCCAGGCGGCCTGGATGCGCTCCTCCGAGGCTCGGTCCATGTCCCTGAGCACGGCGTTGAGGTTGTCCCGTGATTGGATGGGAACGAAGCTCTCGGCATAAGTGGATGCCAGATTGGGAACGATGAAGACCAGCCCCACCCAGAGGAACAGGCAGACGACCAAGCTGGAAACGGAGCCGCGGCTGCGGGAGGAGATGAACAGCCCGAGGAAGATGAAGACGACGAGATAGACCAGGCTGATCAGGGCCAGGAGGGCCAGCCGGCCCCACTGCCCGGCCGACAGGGACATGTCGCGCGAGGCCAGAATGATGACGCCGCCCAAGAGAAAGCAGAAGACGACGACCGGCAGAAGCGTCATCAGGATGCCGACGACTTTCCCGGCCAGGAGCTTCGAACGGCCCAGCGAATTGGCCATCTGCAGGCGCAGGGTGCCGTCCTCCTTCTCCCGGGTCAGGGCGTCATAGCTGAAAAGCAATGCCAGCAGGGAAAAGATGATGGCCGCGATGTCGACGAAGTCGACCGAGAAGAAGGAGGCCAGGAAGGGATTGTCCCGGGCCGCCGTCTTGCCCTCGGCCAGAAGCGTCTTCGTCCCCAGACGGATCTTGGCCTTGCTCCCGACCTGGGCGCTCAAGCCCTTGCCGAAAATGCCCAGCGGCTCGGGCGGGAACACGACCAGGGGCTTGAGCATGGAGTAGACCCGGACTTCGGCCATGTCCCTGGCCATATCCGTGTCGACCTTGTACTGCCCGAGCTGATCGCGGTAATCCTCGACGTTGATGAGGATGCTGAACGGGATGAGGACCAGGCAAAGAAGGAAGCCGATCAGGAAGCGGGCGGAGAGGAGATTATAAAGAAACTCTTTCTTGGCGATATGAAAGACCATGGCCGAAAGCTCCTTGGCGAAGCAACAGGAAATATTCCGACGGTCAAGGCAATTGCAATGTTCGTGCCACGCTATTCGCGGCCAGCGGAATTCGCAGACACATACCGAATTCCCAATCCCGTCCCTTGTCGGCCGCCTCATTCATTCAACTCTAATCCGACAAACCTGCCGATTCGAGAGAGAATTAGGTATGTGTCTGCGAATTGCGGGTAGTGCGATTCCCTACTGCGGGTAAGAAGATACCCGACGACGGCCCCGCCGGCGGCATAAAACCCAAAACCCTCCCCGATCGCCTTCGTATTTTCCCTTGGCACGAATCGTGCAATATCATTTCGCGATGATCTTATCGCTAGCGGAGAATCGCCCATGAACAACGCCCATCATCCGCACGGCCTGCGCAAGGTCCTGTGGATGCTCCTCATCGCCCCGCTCCTGCTGACCGGTGCCGCCGGCGGCCAGGACAAGCCTGCTCCCGGACCCGGGGTACCCCAGGTCATGAGCCTGGAGGACTGCATCGTCCAAGCCGTCAAGGGCAACCTCGGCATCACGGTCCAGGTGCTGACCTTTCGCCAGGCCGGCCAGAGCCTGGTCCAGGCCGGCGAGAAGTTCCTACCCACGCTGTCTTTCGACTACTACAACGACAGCCAGAACTCGGCCTCCTACTCGTGGATCGACGCGGCCGACGTCGTGGCCAACCAATCCCGCTCCGCCACCGGCACGATCAGCCAGAACGCGCCCCTCGGCGGATCCCTGTCCCTGTCCATGGCCACCCAACGCTACAACTCGAACTCGGCCTTCCAGACCATCAATCCCTACTACAGCGGCCGGCTCTCGTTCGCTTACACCCAGCCCCTGCTCAAGGACTTCGGCTGGACGACCAGCCGCCAGGAGATCCTCATCGCCCGCAACAACCGGGACATCGCCGGCAACGACCTCAAGGCGACCCTGCTGGAGACGATCTACGCCGTCGAGGCTAATTACTGGGAGATGGTCTATCGGATCGAATCGCTGGCCGTCCAGCGCCAGTCCCTGAAGCTGGCCGAGGATCTCCTGGACAAGAGCCGCAAGGAGGCCGCCATCGGCACCCTGGCCCCCAAGGAGGTTATCAGCGCCCAGGCCGAGGTGGCCAGCCGCAAGGCCGACATCCTGCAGGCCGAGATGCTGGTCAGGGACTCCTCCGACACCCTGCGAGGCCTGCTCAACCTCGACTTCGGGAAAGACGCGGCCGACCTCGTCCCCGCCGACACGCCGCGCCTCGTCCCGGCGGAGATCGGCCTGGAGGAGGCCCTGGCCGTGGCCTTCCTCAACCGTCCCGACCTCCAGTCCGCCTCGCTCGGCATCCGCAACAAGCAGATCAGCCTGACCTACGCCAAGAACCAGACCCTGCCCTCGCTCAACCTCACCACCCGCTACTGGAGCCCCGGGCTGTCCGGCGACCGGATTCTGTTCCAGGACGACAACCCCCTGACCGGGATCGTCATCGGCAGCATCTCCAACGGCTCCGGACAGGCGGTCCGCGACGCCCTTCACTTCAAATACGACAACTGGTCGGTGGCCCTCTCGCTGGACATCCCGCTGTCCACGGTCTTCACCCGGGCCGCCCGGGCTCAGGCCCAGGCCGGGCTGGATCAGCAGGTCGCCGTCATGAAGCAAAAGCAGCAGACTGCGGTCATCGAGATCCGAGCCGCCGTGCGGGCCGTCGAGACCAACTACGAGCGGGTCCTGGCCCGCCGCTCGGCCCGCGAGCTGGCCGAGGAGAAGCTCCAGGCCGAGGAGGCCAAGCTCAAGGTCGGCCTGAGCAACAACTTCTACGTCCTGACCTACCAGAGGGACCTGGCTGCCGCCAAGACGGCGGAGCTGCGGGCCCTCGTCGACTACACGCTGGCCCGCGGCCAGCTGGACAAGGCCACCGGCACCAGCCTGGAAAAGAGGGCCATCAAGATCACCGAAGCCGGGGAGGCAAACCGATGAGAAAGCTCGCCGCGGCCGCGTTGGCCGGACTGATCCTGTTCGGGGCGGTCGCCGCCCTGTCGGCCCAGGAAGGACCGTCGCAGACCATGAAGCTGCTGACCCTCAAGAAGGCCCAGCTGCAGCTGGAGAAGACGAGGGGCGACTTCGACCGCTCGCTCAAGCTCAAGGAGCAGGGCCTGACCTCGGAGCAGGAATTCGCCCTGGTCCAAACAGCTTATCTCCAGGCCCAGGTCGACTATCAGCAGGCCCTGATCAACTTCATGGGCAGCGAGGCCCGCATCAACGTGGCCAGCGCGGTCAAGTTTCAGGACGCGGGCGGGAAGAAGTTCGTCCGAGTCACCCTGCGCTACTCCTCCAAGGAGCTCAAGCAGCTGGACAACCTGAACATCAAGGCCGAGGACCTCTTCCCGATCGACTTCATGAAGGAGCTCAAGGACGTCTCAGTCTCCCTGAAGTCGGAGACCAAGACCATCTCCGACCCCTACGAGAAGACTATTCCGTCCATGCCCCTGGAAACGGAGCGGAACGTGACCTTCCAGCTCCTCAAGGACGTCGAAAGTCTCGACATCAGCATCTTCTATTCGGGCAAGTCCGAGACGACCTCGGTCTATCTGCAGAAGGGCGTCTCCGCCAACATCGTGACCATCAACTCGGCCCAGTTCTCGCAGGAGGCCGACCTGGAGAGCACGGCCACTTTCGACTTGTCGCTGGAGAAATTCTCGGGCGAGGCCAACGTCTTCAAGCTGGAGGTCGCCAACCTTCCCCACCAGATCAACTACGAGTTCAGCGACCCGGCTACAGGAGCCCGGCTGTCCCAGATCAAGTTCACCGAGGGCGTGACCTCGATGAAGCTCCAGCTCAAGCTCTTCCTGCCCAAGAACGCCGACGCCCAGGTTCTCATCGACAAGCCCATTGCCTTCTTCGCCCTGGCCCTGGACAACGACCAATCCGCCGGTTTGCAGGCCCTGCTGGCCCGCAAGCCCGAGATCGGCCCGGCCGACATCGCCGCCCTCAAGGCCGGCAGCGTCAAGCTCGAGCTCATCCCCCGCGGGGTGGGCAAGATCGAGGTTCAGGCCGTGAACCTCTACCACGAAATCCGGGTCGGCGAGGGCGTGGAGATGGAGGTCCGGATCAAGAACGCCGGGACCCGCAAGCTCAACAACATCCGGATCGTGACCGACCTGCCGCTGAATTGGCGCTCCGAGATCGCCCCCGACCTGATCGCCGCGCTGGAGCAGGGCAAGGAGGAGGTCGTTCGGCTCAAGTTCCAGCCGCCGGCCGACGTGGCCGTGGGCGACTACGAGCCCAAGATCAAGACCGAGTGCAGCGCCGACAACCGCAAGGTCGAGTCCGAGGACAAGATCGTCCGCGTCCACGTGGCCTCCAAGACCAACGTGGTGGGCATCGGCCTGCTGGTCCTGCTGCTGGTCGGCCTGCTGGTCGGAGTGGTTGTCTTCGGCATCAAGCTGACCCGGCGGTGACGCCGGACGCCAAGGAGAGCGCCATGAGCGAAAAGAGCCCCATCCTCAAGGCCGACGACCTGTCCATGCGCTACGAGGACGGCGTCCTGGCCCTGGACCATCTCAACCTGACCGTGGGGGCGGGCGAGGTCTACTGCCTGCTGGGCGCCAACGGCGCCGGCAAGACCACGACCATCAACCTGTTCCTGGGCTTCCTTCCGCCCACCACCGGGGCCTGCTTCATCAACGGCATCGACGTGGGCAAGGACCCCCTGGAGGCCAAGAAGCACGTCGCCTTCGTCTCCGAGAACGTCATGCTCTACGGCAACTTCACCGCCCGCCAGAACCTCGACTTCTTCGCCAAGCTGGGCGGCAAGCCCGACCTGGACAAGGAGCGCTACTACCAGGTCATGCGCCGGGTCTCGCTGCAGGAGAAGGCCTTCGAACAGCGAGTCAAGAACTTCTCCAAGGGCATGCGCCAGAAGCTGGGCATCTCCATCGCCATCATCAAGGATGCCGCGGCCATCCTGCTGGACGAGCCGACCTCGGGCCTCGACCCCAAGGCGGCCGAGGAGTTCCAGGAGATCCTGCACGAGCTCAAGGCTGAGGGCAAGGCTATTCTCATGTCGACCCACGACATCTTCCGGGCCAAGGAGATCGGCGACCGGGTCGGGATCATGAAGGAAGGCCGGCTGGTCATGGAGCGGACCCGCGAGGAGTTGCAGGTCGAGGACCTGGTCAAGATCTACATCGACTACATGAAGTCCGAGCCGCTCACGGCTTGAGGCCAACGGCCATGGCCTCCGCCCGCTCCGGTCTGCTCGGGGTCCTCGTCCGCAAGGAGATCGCGGCCAACCTGCTGAGCTACAAGTTCTTCGTCGTCATCCTGTTGGCCGCGGTCCTGATCTTCACCAGCCTGTTCGTCATGGGCCGCGACTATAAGGCCCGGACGGCCGACTACCAGCTGATCAAGCCCAAGCCGGGTGAGCCGATAGCCGTCCTGCCGCCCAACCCGCTCTCGGTCTTGGCCAAGGGCCTGGACGACGCCATGACCCGGTCCTTCGAGGTCGGGGCAATCGGGGTCGAGGCCAGGACGGGCCGGGCCGGTGGCAACCCGATCTTCGCCTTCTTCCCCACCCCGGACTTCATCTACATCGTCAAGGTCGTGCTCTCGCTGGTGGCGCTTCTCTTCGGATTCGACCTGGTCAGCCGGGAGCGGGAGGCCGGCACCCTGAAGCTGCAGCTGGCCAACGCCTTGCCGCGCTCGACGCTGATGGCGGGCAAGTGGCTGGGCAGCTTCTTCAGCCTGGCCGTGCCGTTCCTGTTGATCACCCTGATCGGGATCGCCCTGCTCGGCCTGTCGCCGTCCTTCCACCTGGACGGCGGAGCGACCGTCCGGCTGGCCTTCCTGCTCGGGCTGAGCCTGGCCTATATCGCCCTCTTCCTGAGTCTGGGGCTGCTCGTCTCCGCCTTGACCAGGCGCTCTTCGTCTTCGCTCGTCATCCTGCTCCTCATCTGGGCCCTGCTCGTCTTCGTCCTGCCCAACCTGGGCACCCTGGCCGCACGGCAGTTCGTCGATGTCCCCTCGGTCAAGGCCCTGAACGAGAAGCGCGACCAGGTTTGGACGCGGGAAGTCCTGTTGTCTTACGCCGACCCGGCCGGCCGGGCGCCGCACCTGGCCGCCATCAACACCGAGATCGACCGCATGGAGGAGGACTACCGGGCCCGCTTCGACCGGCTGGTCCGCCTGGCCCGCACCCTGAACCGTCTCTCCCCGGCGGCCGGATTCGTGGCCACCGCGACGGAAGCGGCCGGAACGGGCATCGCGGAGGAGGGCCGCCTCAAGCGCGAGATCGTCGGCTACAAGAACCGCGTCATGCCCGATGTGCTGGAGGGGAAAAAAGACATCCCTCCTTTCGCCTATCGGTACCGCACTCTGGGGGCAGTCCTGGCCGAGGGCGGCCTGATCGACGTCGCCTGGCTGCTGGCATTCACCGTGATCCTATTCGGCGGCGCCTACGCGGCCGTCGTCCGCACCGACGTGAGATGAGGAGACAAGGCATGTTCCGCGCCATCGCCGGCAAAGAGATCCGCAACCATCTGCTGTCGTTCCGCTTCCAGGCCGTCTTCGTCCTCCTCCTCGTCCTCCTGCCGGCCACGGTCCTGGTCCTGTCCAACGATGCGGTCCGCAAGCAGACCGAGGCCTCCGAACGCCAGGCTTCCGTCGAGAGGTACCTGGCCAGCTACGCCCACTTCAACCGGCTGCAGAACGTGATCGAGCCGTCCGAGCCCCCCCTGCCCGTCCACGCCATGGTCCGGGGCCTGTCGGACGACGTCAATATGGAAGCCTTCGACAACGATCCCTTGCCCGTCATCTTCCCCCTGATCGATCTGACCTTTATCGTGGCCGTGCTGTTGAGCCTGGCCGCGCTGATCCTGTCCTACGACGCCGTCTGCGGCGAGAAGGAGGACGGCACCCTCAAGCTGGTCCTGGCCAACGGCGTGCCGCGGTCGACCGTCATCCTGGGCAAGATCGCCGGCGGCGTGGCCACCCTGNNCCCTGCTCATCCCCTTCCTGATCGCGCTGGCGGCCAGCCTGCTCATCATCCTGGCCAGCCCGCGCCTCGGCTGGTCGGGCCCGGAATGGATCGCCCTGGGCCTCATCACGGCCGGCTCGGCGGTCTATCTGACCCTCTTCTACTCCCTGGGCGTTCTCATCTCGGCCCGCCACCAGACCGGCGCTTCCTCCATCATGACCGCGCTTTTCGTCTGGGTTCTGGCCGTCCTGGTGCTGCCCAACTTGAGCCCCTACGCGGCTTCGCTGCTCAGTCCGGCCCCCTCGGCCATCAAGGTCGGGCGCGAGGTCCAGCGGCTGACGGACGTCGATCGCGACGCCCTCGGCAACAAGCTGTCGGGGGAAAAGAGGGCCGTCGTCCTTAAAGAATATCCCGTCCTGACGGGAATCGAGAGGATGTCGGAGGCGGATATCAAGGCCGTGATCGGCCGCGACCCCGATTTCGCCCGGGCCTACGACCTGTGGCGCCAAGCGGGCGCCGCGGGCTGGAACGAGGCCAACTCCATCCAGAACGCCAAGGCCGACGCCCTCAGGGACGATCTAAGGCGCAAGGAAGAGGCCCAGACTAGGCTGTCCGTGGCCATCTCCTCCGCCTCGCCCATGGCCGCCTTCACCTATCTCTCCGCCGACGCCTCCGGAACAGGGCTTCGCGGGCAAACGCACTTTGGAGAACTGAGCGCCGCCTGGGATCAGGCCTACGGCGCGTATTTGCGCCGGAAGATCGCCGAGCTCCAGAAGGCCGAGCCGACCCGCGACGTCTGGAACACCCCGGTGAACGTAAGTGACATGCCCCGCTTCGTTTTCAGGCCGGAGGCGGCCTCCGAGCGGATTAAGGGCGTCTGGGTTCCCTTCTTGCTCCTGGCGGGACTGGGTCTGAGCCTCTTCGCGGCGGCCTACGCCTCGTTCGTCCGCTACGACGTCCGCTGAGGCCGCGGGCCGGGCTCAGGTCTCCCGCTCATCCATGTACTGGATGTAGAGGGCGGTCAGGTCCTCCCCCTCCAGCTCGGCTCGGGTCTTGAGCATGACCAGCTTGCCCCGCTTCATGAATCCCACCCGGTCCGCGATCAGCTTGGCCCGGAAGATGTCGTGGGTGGACATGAAGATCGATTTGCCCTGATCCCGCATCTGAACCAGGAGTTCCAGAAACTCCTGGCCCGACTTGGGGTCGAGGCCGGAGGTCGGCTCGTCGAGCAGGACGTTGGGGGCGTCCTTGAGCAGGACGATGGCCAAGCCCAGCTTCTGGCGCATGCCTTTCGAGTAGTTCTTAGTCCGCTGGTCGAAGGCGTCCTCCTGCAGGCCGACGCTCTTGAGGACGCGGGCGAAGTCGGCCTTGGTCAGGCGCCGCTTGCCGGCCAGCTTGCAGAAGTAGTCCAGGTTCTGGAAAGCGGTGAAGTTGCCGTAGAGCATGACGTTCTCCGAGACGAAGGACAGATAGTCCTTGGATTGGAGGGGCTCCTTGGCCACGTCGATGCCCTCGACCAGGACGGTCCCGGAGCTGGGCGGCAGGAAGCCGAGAAAAACATTGATGGTCGTCGTCTTGCCGGCCCCGTTGGCGCCGAACATGCAGAAGATCTCGCCCGGCTCGACCTTCAGGCTCAGGTCGTCGACGGCCAACTGGCCGTCTTCGTAGCGCTTGGTCAGATGGATGGTTTCCAGCATGGCTTGCCTCTCAGCGCACGTCGTACTTGAGGAACGAGACGTAGGCCCCGACGAAAAAGACGATGATGAAGCCGATCATGACCAGGAAGTCCGGCAATGTCCGGGCCAGCGACTTGCCCAGGGTCTCGGGCTCGTACTTGTGCTGGGGCATGTCCGCCAGGGAGACCTTGCCGGTCGTCCCGCCGGTCTGGAAGTCGATGGCCTGCATCATTTTGGGATTGACCCACTTGGTGAAGATGGGCTTGTAGGCCCGGATCGAGGCCGCGAAGCGGTCATTCTCCTCCAGCCCGGTCCGGGCCAGGCTCATGGAGGAGAACATCAGGGCCGAAGCGGGCGAGATCCGGGACAGATTGACGGCCAGCCGCTCCTGGGCCCGCCGCCGCATCTGGTAGTCGCGCTCCAAGGCGGCGTTGTTGGCGTCGATCTTCCCGGTCGCTTCGCTTTGCAGATTCTCGATATACTTGCGGATCTTTTCCTGGAAGATCTTGGGATCCTCGCCGGGGGTCTTGGGCTGATTCTCCTTGACCCAGTCCATCGCCTCCTTCTGGCTGCTGACTTGGATCTGCTGCAGGAAGGCGTCCTTTTTGGCCGTGATCTCGTGGACCGAGGGGATGGGCTTGATCTGGGAGGCGGTCAGGACCGCGACCTTAGGGATGACCGTGACGAAGACGACCCAGATGAAGAGCAAGACCAGGAAGCTGGTCGAGCTCTTGCTGGTCCGGGCCGAGACGAAAATGCCCAGGGTGAAGAAGACCGAGAGGTACAGGAAGAACATGGAGAACATCAGCAGCAGCCGGGCCCAGTCCTGCCCGGCCAGGGAGATGTTGGGGTAGACGAGCATGATGAGCAGGCTGAGGATGAGGGGAATGATCAGCGGGATCAGGAGGCTGATGTAGCCGCCGATGACCTTGCCCATGATCAGCCGGTCGCGCGGCACCCGGTTGGACAAGGCCAGCTTGAGCGTGCCCCTCTCCTTCTCGCCGACGATGGCGTCGTAGGTGAAGAGGATGGCGAACAGGCTCAGGACGATCTTGACGATGAAAGACAGGTCCAGGGCCCCGAAGATGGAGAAGACGGGGTTGCTCTCGTACTTGCTGTCGACCAGGCTGGGATCGTAGGCGACGTTGACCGTGGCCACCCGCCCGACAGCCTCGCTGACGCCGCTGGCGATGGTGCTGAGGACCTGGGGCGGCCGGTTGATCTTGGTCCCCAGGCCGGCCAGGTTCTGGTAGCTGGACTGGCTCTCCAGATTCTTCTTGTTCAGGGCGATGGCCGCGTCGTACTCCTTCTTTTCGGACTGGTAGTTCGTGATCCCGGTGTAGACGGACAACAGGATCAGGACGGTGCAGAGGAGGAAGGTGAAGACGAACTTGGGGCTGGTGATCGTCTCCAGGATCTCCTTCTTGATGATGTCTCTCAGCATGGTATCCCTCCCTCGGATAATAGACTCATTATGGCCGAGTCGGGCGGCGGGAGCAAGCCACGGCCCCGAGCCCTTCCCTTGTTGATACGCGGGCGGAGGGAATCGGTTCACCCCGGCGCCCTCTCCGCGCCGTCATTGGGCGGCGCGAAGGGCGTAGGGCAGGGACCGGGAAGAGAGCTTCAGGCCGATCCGGGTCTCGTAGTCGATTCCGTCGGCGTCCTTGGAGACGAAGGCCAGGCTCAAGTCCTGGACCGTCTCGACCTTAGGCGGGGGGACGCCTTTGCGGCCCCGCTTGCTGAGGAGATCCTTGAGCAGGCCGTAGACATAGCTGACGGCGTTCAGCACGCTGATGCCGCTGATCTGGCCCGGGCTGTTCTTGGTGATCGCATAGTCGGCCTTGAAGCCGAAGGGATTCTGGTTCGGCATGATCCCCAGGTCCAGCGGCACGGTCCGGATGGTCTTGCGGCTCTCCATCACCGGCTCGCCCCCGATGTAGACCGTCAGAGCGTATTCCAGGGGCCGCGCCGATTGGCCGGGTGCGGCCGGGATGGGCTTGGGCCGGGAGGAGGCGACTTCGATGTCCAGGTCGATGGCCCGGCTGAGGACCAGGCCGCCCGACATGACCTCCAGGCGGAACGAGTGGCGGCCCGACTCCAGGAACAGCCGGTTGGCATCCAGGGCGATGACGTTGAAGCCGGCCAGGAACTGCCCGGCCTTGATCACGTCGCCGTCCCCGGAGAACTTGTAATATCCTGGGACGGCCATCTCCACGGCCAGGGGCAGGATGCCCTCGGGCATGATCACGTCGTCGCCGACCCCCTTGACGAGAGAGATGCCGACGATGCGGGGGTAGCGCGTCCGCCAGCGGGTCAGGAAGCCGAGGACGTCGGCCTGCGGCAGGAGNNAAGCCCGAGTCGGTCCCGCCGTAGGCGTCGAAGAAGTCCACGATCCAGCGCATCTCGCCGGCCGCATCCGACATCCGGCTGCGGCAAAAGGCCAGCAGGGCGGCCGCGTCGGCCTTGTCCGCGGCCGGGTAGCCGGGCAGTCCGGCCGCCAGCATCTCCCCAGCGGCGTCGTACTTCTTCTCAACTCCGATCAGCCGGGCGGCGTCCGCCTTCCATTGGGCGGATAGGGCCGGCGCCAGGACGGCTAAAACGGCCGCGATCCGCAGGGTTTTGCTAATCGCCGTATCGGAAGACAAAGTAAACCTCGAGGCTGGAGGACGTGAAGGCATCCGGCAGGGCCGGGAAGGGGGATGCGGCGGCCACGGCCTTCAGGGCGGCCTGATCGAGAAGCTCGATCTTGGTCGGGGCGTCCAGGTCGATTCCCAGGACCTGTCCGGTCCCGGCCACCGTGACCCGTACTCCCACCTCGCCCTTCCATCCGGATCCCGATCCGCCCGGCAGGGCCCAGTTCTTTTGGATCTTCTCCAGGACCTGGCCCGCCCAGGGCTTGAAGTCGAGGCTCGGCAGCTTGATTGCCACGCCGCCGCGGCCAGCCGAGCGCCTGGCCCGCGGCACCGCCT
>DFYJ01000062.1 GCA_002383325.1 Candidatus Aminicenantes bacterium UBA4085 | reverse complement strand
ACATTTTCTTAACCGGACAGCCGTGTCAAGTTATCTAAAAAATAAAGACATTTTTGTAACTTTTAACAAAATATGTCGCGAGATAACTTGAATCTTAAGACCTGACCCCGATATTTTCTTGGTGGCCATCCCCGGAGATGAGAGGAGAACCGAATAAGGGAATGCGCGGAGGGGTGGGGGAGAAATGTTGAATGTTGAGACCTGACCCCGGTTTTCTGACCCCGGGTTTGGTATGATAGCCGGGTGGACATCGAAACCCTGACCGGGTTGGCGCTGCGAGCCGCCGTGGCAGCCGGCGACGACATCATGGATGTCTACGCCGGCAGCTTCGAAGTCCTGCAAAAAGGCGACCGCTCGCCCCTGACCGAGGCCGACCGCCGGGCCCACACGCGTATCGCCGGGATTCTGAGCCCCTCGGGCATCCCCCTTCTGAGCGAAGAAGGCCGCGACATCCCCTATGATGAACGCGGCGCCTGGCCCGAGCTGTGGATCGTGGACCCGCTGGACGGGACCAAGGAATTCATCAAGCGTAACGGCCAGTTCACCGTCAACATCGCCCTCATCCGGGACGGGCGGCCGGTTCTGGGCGTCGTCCACGCGCCCGCTTCCGATGTCCTCTACCTTGGTACGGAGACGCTGGGCGCTTATAAGCTCGAAGCCGATCGATCGATCATGCGGGCCATGACTTTCGAGGCGGGAAGCTGCCTCGAGCGGTTCGTGCGTCTGGCCGTGAAGATACCTTACCCGCCGGATCCCTCCCGCCCGTTCACGGTGGTCGCCAGCCTGAGCCATCGAAGCCCCGAGACGGAATCGTTCATCGAGGGCCTGAAGCGGGAGCATGCCGAGCTGGCCCTGGCCGTGATGGGCAGCTCGCTGAAGCTCTGCCTGGTGGCGGAGGGCTCGGCCGATGTCTATCCCAGGTTTGCCCCGACGATGGAGTGGGATACGGCGGCGGGGCAGGCCGTCTGCGAGGCCGCCGGCACTCGCGTCATTTCAGCGGTCGATCGAACCCCTCTGGCCTATAATAAGCCCGATCTGACCAATCCCTGGTTTATCGCCGAGGGGTCAGGTCTTGACATTTGACATTTTTGACAACAATCAATGCCCTGAGTTCGATCACCCGTGCCAGGGCAGAGACCATCTCCCGTCCCCCGGGATGCGATCCCCGAGAGTGAAATCAATACCAAGCAGGGAATTCGTGCGGGCAGGAAGGAAAGCTGATTGTTAAGTCTTGCCCCCCTTTGAGAGGGCTCATCTCAGGCTCCCCGGGAAGCTATTATCAGAAATTGAATAATCGCTGAGCTATCGTCTGAGCCGGACGAAAATGTCAAATGTCAAGACCTGACCCCTATCAGTTCACGGGTGATGGAGAGGGCCCGGCCCGAGGCCGTGTCGATCTCGATGTAGACGCAGCACAGGAACAGATCTTCCTTGGCCGGCTCGAACCGCACCGGCCGCGCCAGCAGAAACTTGCCGATCGCCTGTTCCTTCTGGATGCCGATGACCGACTCGCGGCTCCCGGCCATCCCCACGTCGCTGATGTACGCGGTCCCTCCCGGCAGCACCCGTTCGTCCGCCGTCGGCACGTGGGTGTGCGTCCCGACCACGGCCGAGACCTTGCCGTCCATGTACCACCCCAGGGCCTGCTTTTCCGACGTCGCCTCGGCGTGCAGGTCGACCAGGATGCAGGGCGTCTCGCGCTTGATCAGCTCCACAGCCGCATCCGCCGCCCTGAACGGGCAGTCGATCGGCTCCATGAACACCCGCCCCTGCAGGCTCACGACGCCGAGCTTGCGTCCGCCCGGCCCCTCGACCACCACCGTCCCGCGCCCGGGATTCCCCGGCGGGTAATTGGCCGGCCGCAGCAGCCGCGGCTGGCTCTCCATGAAGGCGATGCCTTCCTTCTTGTCCCAGATGTGGTTGCCGGAGGTCATGACGTCGACGACCGCGAACAGGTCGCGCCCGATCTCCTCGGTCATGCCGGCCCCGCCCGCGGCGTTCTCGCCGTTGGCCACCACGAAATGCGGCCTGTACTTCTCCCGCAGCCCCGGCAGGACGGCCCGCAGGGCGTTGCGCCCCGGCCGCCCGATGATGTCCCCGATGAACAGGACCCCGGTCCGGCCGGATTCGCCGGCCGCTCCCGCAGCGCCTGCCGGGCCGCTCTTATCGGGCATATTCGACCGCCCGCATCTCTCTTATGACGGTGACCTTGATCTGGCCGGGATAGTCCAGCTCGTTCTTGATCTTCGTGGCGATGTCCTTGGCGATCAGGGCCGCCCGGTCGTCGGCGACCTTGCCGGCGTCGACCATGATCCGGATCTCGCGCCCCGCCTGCAGGGCAAAAGCCTTGGCCACCCCGTCGAACGTCCGGGCCAGCCCCTCCAGCTTCTCCAGCCGCTTGATGTAGGTCTCCAGCAGCTCGCGCCGGGCCCCCGGCCTCGCCGCCGACAGCGTGTCCGCGGACTGGATCAGGACGGCCTCGATGGAGGGGAAGTCGACGTCCCTGTGGTGCGAGGCGATGGCGGCTACGACTGCCTCCTTCTCGCCGTACTTGCGGCAGAGCTCGACGCCGAGCTCGGTATGGGTGCCCTCGACATCCTTGTCGACGGCCTTGCCGATGTCGTGCAGCAGGCCGGCCCGCAGCGCCGTCTGGGTGTCGAGCCCCAGCTCCTGGGCCATGGCCGCGCTCAGGAAGGCGACTTCCTTGCTGTGCTGCAGCACGTTCTGGCCGTAGCTGGTGCGGTAGCGGAGCTTGCCCAGCAGCTTGATCAGCTCGGGGTGGACGTTCTGGACCCGCAGCTCGTAGGCCGCCGACTCGCCTTCCTGGCGGATGGACTCTTCGAGCTCGGCCTTGACGTTCTCCACGACCTCCTCGATGCGGGCCGGGTGGATGCGCCCGTCCAGCACGAGCCGCTGGATGGCCAGCCGGGCCGCTTCGCGCCGGATCGGGTCGAAGCTCGACAGGATGACCGCCTCGGGCGTGTCGTCGACGATGATGTCGACGCCCGTGGCCACTTCCAGGGCCCGGATGTTCCGCCCCTCCCGCCCGATGATGCGGCCCTTCATGTCGTCGCTGGGCAGGTCCACGACCGAGACCGTCGACTCGACGACATGCTCGGCCGCCGACCGCTGGATGGCGCTGGCGATGACTTCGGCCGCCAGCACGCGGCTCTTGGCCCGCGTCTCCTCGTCGATCCGCTTGACCGTCTGCACGGCCTCCAGCCGGGCCTCGTCCTCGATCTTCTTGATGATCTGGCCCTTGGCCTCTTCCTGGGTCAGCCCGGAGATGCGCTCCAGCTCGGCCATCTGGCTGCGGACCAGCTCGCCGATCTTCTCCTCCTTGACCTCCAGGTCCTTCTCTTTCTGGAGCAGCCGCTTTTCCTTGCCCGACAGCTCCCGCTCCCGCTGGTCCACCCCGCGGTACTTGCGGTCGAGGGTCTCTTCCTTGAGATTCAGACGGCGCTCCTGGTCGCCCAGCTTGCGCTTGCGGTCCTGCGTCTGGCGTTCGAACTCGGCGTCGACCGCGGCCAGCTTCTGCCGCCCCTTCTCCTGGGCGTCCCGGATGATTCCTTCCCGCTCCTGCTCGGCCTTGGCCCGGATGCTCTCGGCCTCCTGCTTGGCGCTCAGTCTGGCGCCCTCCCCGGTCTTCTTCCGGAGGAGATTCGACAGGAGAACGGCAGCCAGGGCGACAACCGCGCCCAGCACACCGGCGATGATCGTGCTTGTTTGCATGGTCCCTTGCCTCCTTCCGAGGTCAAGGCGAAGAGAGGGCCGGCGCGCCTAAGGCGCGGTCTTGTTCAGGCCGCGATACGCGCCGTCGGGGAGGATGCGGTCCTCCACCCGTTCGATTTCGGATTCCATCTGGCCGAGCACGGCGTCCAGCTGATCGAGCTCCTTGCGGCTGGCGAAGCATTCATCGGCGATATTCATGAGGGCCAGCACGGCGATCTTCAGGGGATCGGAGGAGCGTGACTTCACCGCGATCTCGTGCATCTTCTGATCAACGTAGGACGTCAGGCGGCCGACGTAGTCTTCATCCTCTTCGCCTTTGACCCGTATCTTGTACATACGGCCAAAGATCTCTATCTCCAAGACTTTGTCCATGGGTGTTTCAAAGTCGTCGATGCCGTCACAACCCGAGCTTGTCGATCTGGGCGATGATGGCGTCAATGCGTCCCTTCAACGTCTCCCGTTCATTTTCGTATCTTTTCATGTCTTCGTCAAGCCTGGCGGCCCGCTTGGCCAGCTCGTCCAGGTCCTTTCTCTCGGTCCGCAATTCCTTGATCTGGGCTTTGAGCTTGTCGTTCTCCGCGGCCAGCTTGGCGATATATTCGGCCACGTGGCCGATCTTGGCTTCCAGGACTTTCAGGCGGTCGAGCTCGGTGGTCATCACACTCCTCCTTCGCGGAGCCGGATGTCGAAGGCGGTCTTGAGGGCCTTGAGGATCTTCTGCTCCGACTTGTCGACGTCCTCGGCGGTCAGGGTGGCCTTGGGGCTGCGGTAAGAGAAGCGCAGGGTCAGGCCGATCATGCCCTCGGGGGCCTTGTCGCCCGCGTAGCGGTCGACCACGTCGAAGCCCTCCAGCCAGGGAACGTCCAGCTTGGCCAGCGCCTGCCGGATGTCGGCGAAGGCCGTCGCCCGTCTGACCCAGAACGACAGGTCGCGCCCGACCGCCGGGTACTTGGGCAGGGGGACGAACTCGAATGTCCGCGGCTTGATCTTGAACAGCCGGCCGAGGTCGATCTCGGCCGCGAAGGCCGGCCCCTTGAGGCCGTAGAGGTCGAGCGGTCCCGCGGCCAGGCGGCCCAGCCACCCGATCGCTTCGCCCTTGACCAGCACGGCCAGGGCGGTCTGCGCCTCAAGCACCGGGTGAGGCCGGGCCAGAAAAGCCGCGCTGTCGTAGCGCAGCGACTCGAGGACGGACTCGACGGCGCCCTTGATGTGGGCCAAATCGGCGGCCTCCGGCGCATCCTTCCAATGGGCCGGGGCCAGCGGCCCCACGGACAGCAGGCCCAGGGTCGGATCCTCGGCCGTGGCCGTCTCGCCGGCCCAGCGGTAGACGCTGCCGGTCTCGAAGATGTGCACGCCCTCCAGGCCGCGATTGAGGTTCCAGGCGGCGTTCTCCAGCAGTCCCCCGAGCAGGGTAGTGCGCAGGATGGCGGCCTTGGCCGAGAGGGGATTGCGCAGGGCCACGGGCGTCTTGCCCGAGCCGAGGCGCCCGTCCTTCTCCGGGTCGGCGAAGCTGGGGTTGACCACCTCGTCGAAGCCGTAATGGAAGAGCCGTTCGGCCAGGCGGCGCATCTTGGGCTCATGGCTGGGGACCGGGTCCAGCACCCTCAGGGGCGGCACCACGGTCGGGATCTTGTCGTAGCCGAAGAACCGGGCGATCTCCTCGATCAGGTCGGCCTCGCGCTCGATGTCGACCCGGTGGCTGGGGACCATCACCATCCAGATGCCCGGGGCGCCGGAGCGCAGGCCGAAGCCGAGGTCGGTCAGAGTCTTCTCGATGACGGCCGGCGGGATTTCGACGCCGAGCAGATCCGACGCGCGCCGGGCCCGCAGGGTGATCTCGCGCGGCTTGCGCGGGCGGGGGTAGACGTCGATCAGGTCCCTGGTCGCCCGGCCGCCGAACTCGGCCATGAGCGAGGCGGCCATGCGGGCGGCCTGGGGGGCGAAGCCGATGTCGGCTCCGCGCTCGAACCGGTAGGAAGCGTCCGTCAGGGTCTCCAGGGCCCGGGCGGTTCGGCGGATCGAGCCTGAGTCGAAGCAGGCGCTCTCGATGAAGATGTCGGTCGTGTCGTCGAAGATGCCGGAGTCGCGCCCGCCCATGACCCCGGCCACGGCTGAGGCTTTCTTTTCGTCGGCGATGACCAACATGTCGGCGGCTAGGGCGATGTCGCGGCCGTCCAGCAGGGTGATCCGCTCGCCCTTCTTGGCCCGGCGGACGATGATCCGGGGGCCGGCCACCCGGGCCAGGTCGAAGGCGTGCAGGGGCTGGCCCGTGGCGAACAGGACGTAGTTGGTGACGTCGACCACGTTGTTGACCGGGTTGAGGCCCATGGCCAGGACCCGCCGCCTCAGCCAGTCGGGCGAGGGGCCGATCTTGACTCCGCGCACCACCAGCCCGCAGTAGCGGGGGCAGAGGTCGTCGTCCAGGATCTGGATGTCGACCAGCTCGCGGGTGGGCACGGGCAGCTCGGCCAGGGGCCAGGCCCGCTCCTTGAGCGGCTTGCCCAGCATGGCCGCCGCCTCGCGGGCCATGCCCAGGTGGCCCAGCGTGTCGGGCCGGTTGGCGTACGTCTCCACGTCCATGATCACGTCGCCGTCCCTCTCCTCCCAGGTCTCCGGGATGAGCCCGATCATGGTCATCCGGTCGATGAGGATCTTGAGGGGGATGTCGACGTCGACGAATTCCTTGAGCCAGTCCAGGGAGATCTTCATCGGAGGGTGAACTGCCTGTTGAATCGGAGGTCGTTTTCGTAGAAGGCGCGGATGTCGGGGATGCCCAGGGAGAACATGGCCAGGCGGTCGATGCCCATGCCGAAAGCCCAGCCCGAGTACCGCTCGGGGTCGATGTTGACGTTCTTGAAGACCTGCGGGTCGACCATGCCGGAGCCGAGGATCTCCTTCCAGCCCGTGCCGCCGCAGACCCGGCAGGCCGGGTCCTTCTGGCCGCACTGCAGGCACTCGATGTCCACCTCGGCCGACGGCTCGGTGAAGGGGAAGTAGGAGGGCCGGAAGCGGACCTTGGTCTTCTCGCCGAACAGCCGCTTGAGGACGTATTCCAGGGTGCCCTTGAGGTGGGCGAAGGTCACGCCCTCGTCCACCATCAGACCTTCCATCTGGAAGAACATGGCGGCGTGGGTCGGGTCCGGGGTCTCCTTGCGGAAGACCTTGCCCGGATTGATGATCCGGATGGGGGGCTTGCGCTTCTCCATGACCCGGATCTGGACCGGCGAGGTGTGGGTCCGCAGCATCAGGTCGTCGGTGACGTAGAGGGTGTCCCACTGGTCGCGGGCCGGGTGGTTGGGCGGGAAGTTGAGGGCTCCGAAGTTGTAGAAGTCGGTCTCGATCTCCGGCCCGTCCTCGACGGCGAAGCCCATGTCCAGGAAGATCCGCTCGATCTCCCGCTGGAAGAGGCGCAGGGGGTGGGCGGAGCCGAAGGGGCGCCGCTCGCCGGGCAGGGTCGGGTCGACGGCGGAGGAGAGAGCGGCGGGGNNGGGGCCCGCCGCCACGGCCGCGGCCAGACGGTCCTCGATCTCGTCCAGGACGGACTGCGACTCGGCCTTCAGGGCGTTGACCAGCCGGCCGGCTTCCCGCTTGTCCTCGGCCGCGACGGACTTGAGCTCCTCGAAAAGCTGCGTGACGATCCCGCGCTTGCGGCCGAGGAGTTCGTTGCGGAGCTCCTCCAGCGAGCGGGGATCCCGGACGTCGTCCAGGGCCGCCTTGAGGCGGAGACGGTGGGCTTCGATCCGGGCCGTCAGCGCATCAAGGCTGGGCGACGGCATCTTTGGCTTTCGCCGCGATGCGCCCGAACGTCTCCGGCGCGCTCACGGCCAGCTCGGCCAGGACCTTGCGGTCCAGGTCGATGCCGAGCTTCTTGAGGCCGTTGATGAACCGGCTGTAGGCCAGGCCGTGCAGGCCGGCCGCCGCCTTGACCCGGATGATCCAGAGACGTCGGAAGTCGCGCTTGCGGGTCCGCCGATCGCGGTAGGAGTACTGCAGGGCGTGCTCGACCGCTTCCATGGCGGTGCGCTTGTTGGAGCTCCTGGCGCCCCAGAACCCCTTGGCCAGCTGGAGCGTTTTGGTGCGGCTGTTCTTTCTTTTTGGTCCGCGTTTGACTCTCGGCATGATCGTTCTCCCTTAGAACTCGTAGGGCAGCAGCTTCTTGATGGCCGGGCGGTCGGCCTTGCTGACCAAGCCCTTCTGTCCCAGGCCGCGCTTGCGGTTGGACTCCTTCTTGGTCAGGATGTGGCTCTTAAACGCCTTCTTGTGGACCACCTTCTTGCGGGCGGTCACTTGGAACCGCTTGCGGGCTCCCCTGTGGGTTTTTAGCTTTGGCATCTTTGCCTCCTGTCTTAATCGGTACGAGGAGGGCCGACACGGCCCAGTCCAGTCTCCGCGGGCCCCCGTCCAGCTTGCCCAGCTCCAGGCAGTCCTGGGCGACCTTGTCCAGGACCTGGTGGCCGAGCTCGGGCCGGGACTTCTCCCGGCCGCGCAGCATGACCGTGATCTTGACCTTGTTGCCTTCCTCCAGGAACCGCTTCACGTGGTTCAGCTTGAAGGTGTAGTCGTGGACCGAGATCTTGGGCCGGAACTTGATCTCCTTGATCTGGACCTGCTTCTGGTTCTTCTTGGCCTCGTGCTCTTTCTTGTGGACTTCGTAGAGGAACTTGCCGTAGTCCATGATCCGGCACACGGGCGGCTGAGCCAGGGGCGCGATCTCGACCAGGTCCATGCCCCGCTGGCGCGCCAGGACGAGGGCGTCGGCCGCGGACATGACGCCCAGCGGTTTTTTCTCGTCGTCCAGGACGCGGATCTCGGGGTTCCGGATCATCTCGTTGGTCCGGTGCGGTCGCTGCTTGGCCGGGGGCGGAAACGGGTGTCTGCGGTAAATGGGGGCTCCTCCTTCGGAGATTCACATGAATTTATAGGCTCACGGTCAGGGACCGCGTATCGACCAGCGAACGGAGGCGGGCCAGCAGGCCGTCCACCTCAACGGCGCCCTTGTCGCCCTGGCCGTGGATGCGCAGGGAGGCGGTGCCGCCGGCGGCTTCCTTGTCGCCGACGACGAGCAGGAGCGGGACCTTGTGGGTCTCGGCATCGCGGATCTTGTAGGCCAGCTTCTCGCGGCGCTGGTCGACGTGGGGGCGCAGGCCGGCCGCCCGGCAGCGCTCGGCCAATTGCTCGGCGTAGGCGCCGTGGCGCTCGGCGATGGGGACGATCATCATCTGGACGGGCGCCAGCCAGAGCGGGAAGGCGCCGTTGTAGTGCTCGATGAGGATGCCGAAGAAGCGCTCCAGCGAGCCCATCAGGGCCCGGTGGACCATGTAGGGCTGGTGCTCCTTGCCGTCCTCGCCGATGTAGGTCATGCCGAAGCGGTTCGACATGTTGAAGTCGAACTGGATAGTCGTGCACTGCCAGTGGCGGCCCAGGGCGTCCTTGACCTTGATGTCGATCTTGGGGCCGTAGAAGACCGCCTCGCCCTCCATGCGCTCGTAGGGCAGGCCCCGGGTCTCCAGGGCCTTGACCAGCGAGGCTTCGGCCTGGCGCCAGCGGTCGTCGGCGCCGCAGTACTTGGCCGGGTTGTGCGGGTCGCGCACGGACAGCTCGATCTTGTTGTCGGTGAAGCCGAAGTCGGCCAGGATGGACAGCGAGAAGTCCAGGACCCGGAGGATCTCGGACTCGATCTGGTCGGGGGTGCAGAAGATGTGGGCGTCGTCCTGGGTGAAGCCGCGGACGCGCAGCAGGCCGTGCAGGGTGCCGCTGCGCTCGTAGCGGTAGACGGTGCCCAGCTCGGCCCAGCGCAGGGGCAGGTCGCGGTAGGAGCGCATCCGGCTCTTGTAGATCTGGATGTGGAACGGGCAGTTCATCGGCTTCATGTAGTAGTTCTGCCCGTCGATGTCCATCGGCGCATACATGCTGTCTTTGTAGAAGTCGAGGTGGCCGGAGGTTTGGAAGATGACCTCGCGCCCGATGTGGGGGGTGTAGAGGACGTCGTAGCCGCCGGCCCAGTGGCGCTCGCGCCAGTACTGCTCGATGATGGCCCGGATGCGGGCGCCCTTGGGGTGCCACAGGATCAGGCCGCCGCCGAGATCCTCGTTCGTGGAGTAGAGGTCCAGCTCGGGGCCGAGGCGGCGGTGGTCGCGCTTGCGGGCTTCCTCGAGGAGATGGAGGTGCGATTCGAGCTCGGCCGCGGTCGGGAAGACGGCGCCGTAGATGCGCTGCATCTGAACGTTGCGCTCGTCGCCCTTCCAGTAGGCGCCGGAGACCGAGAGCAGCTTGAAGTGCTTGAGCAGGCCGGTCGAGGCGACGTGGGGGCCGAGGCAGAAGTCGAGGAAGCCCTCCTGGCTGTAGGTCGAGACGATGTCGCCGCCCTTCTCCTGGATCAGCTCGACCTTGAGAGTCTGGCCGCGCTCGGTGAAGAGGCGGACGGCCTCGGCCTTGGGGATCTCGCTGCGGACGATGGGGATGTCGCGGTCGGCCAGCTCGCGCATGCGGGCTTCGATGGCGGCCAGGTCGTCGGAGGAGAAGGGCTCGGGACGGAGGAAGTCGTAGTAGAAGCCGGTTTCCACCGCCGGGCCGATGCCCGCCTGCGTCCCCGGGAAGAGATCGAGGACGGCGTGGGCCATCAGGTGCGCGGCGCTGTGGCGCAGGGTGTCGAGGTCGACAGCCGGGGCCGTGGCGCCGGCGGCGGGGGCGCTGGCGTTCTTGTCGTCGTTCATCGGTTCGTCCGTTTCCTTCCTACCCATATGCTCACGAGAGCCGTCGGCCCGTCCATGCGGCGGACGCAAAGACGACAACTCCCCCGAACAAGCCCGGTCGCAAGACCCCTTTGTTCACGGAGAGATCCGGCCCGGCCATCAATTAAGTTCGGCCGGTGCGGCGGAAAACGTGAGGCGAGCCATTGTATTCAGGCCGTGTTCCTTGCTTGCGGCGCGAGTGGTAGGCGCGGAGGGGATTGAACCCACGACCTCTTCCGTGTCAGGGAAGCGCTCTCCCACTGAGCTACGCGCCTGTTTTTCAACGCTTTAAGGCGCGTACAGTCTAATGAAAACGTCCCGAGAGGTCAAGGAAAAAGAGGGGACTTGGGGCTCGGGAGGCAGGCACGCTCGTTTCCCCACACCGTTTTTATAAAAACGGTGTACGCTCCTCGCTCGCTCCCTATCCCCATTCAATCAGAATATTCCAGAATGAGGATTGAACCATGCCCGCTCGCTCGTCCACCCTAAGCTGGCGCTTAGGGCTGCCGAGCCCGCGTACCTGCCCCCCCGAGACTCCTCGTCCCATAGATGATGGACTGTATTTCCGAGTTTTAGACCGCATTCCCGTATAATGCTTTCATGATCGGGATTCTTTCGGACTCGCACGACAATCGGGACACGCTCAGGGAAGCGGCGAGGCTGTTCCAGGCGGCCGGGTGCGATCTGGTCATCCACGCCGGGGACTTCGTGGCCCCTTTCGCGGCCAAGGAGTTGGCCGGGGCGGGATGTCCGGTCAGGGCGGTTTTCGGCAATTGCGATGGGGAAAAAAACGGGTTGCGCAAGGCCTTGGAGCCTTTCGGGACGATCCGCGAGGCGCCGTTGGTATTGGAGCATGCCGGGCGGAAGATCCTGGTCACCCATTTGGATGTGTCGGTTGAACGATATGTCGTCTCCGGGAAGTACGACCTTCTGATCTACGGCCACACCCATCGGGAGGAAGTCAGGGAGGCGCGCCGCACCCTGATTGTCAATCCGGGGGAGACGGGCGGGTGGCTGACCGGCCGGAGCACCGTCGCCCTCTATAACCCCGCGACAAATTCAGCCGAAATCGTCGGGATCAGATAGGGGTCAGGTCTTGACATTTGACATTTTTGACTTTTCGGGCTGTTTTTTGGCGAAATTGCCGAAAAACGGCAACGAAAATGTCAAATGTCAAGACCTGACCCCTTTTTAGTAGCGCTCGAGGGCTTGGAGCAGTTCCTTGGGGGAGCAGGTGGCCGTGCCGATCTTGCCGACCACAACCCCGCCGGCGGCGTTGGCGATGACCGCGGCCTCCAGCAGGGACGCCCCCGACAACAAGGCCAGGGCCGCGGCCGCGATGACCGTGTCGCCGGCGCCCGTGACGTCGAACACCTCCCGGGCGATGGTCGGAATATGCACGGCCGGCTTGCCTTTTTCAAATAGCGACATGCCCTGCTCGCCGCGCTTGATGACCAGGTAGGCCGTCTCGATCATGGCCATGATTTCGCGCCCGGCCTGCTCCACCTCGGCGTTGGTCAGGCAGGTGTGCCGTACGACCCGGGCCGCTTCATGGTGGTTGGGCGAAATGAGCGTGATCGGGGAGTAGACGGCGAAGTTCTCGACTTTGGGATCGACAAAGACGGGGATCCGCCGCTCCCTGGCCAGCGGCAGGATCTTCTCCATGAGCGACCGGGTGACGATGCCCTTGTTGTAGTCCGAGACGATGATCCCCTCGGGCTTGTCCCTGCGGATGAAAGCCACGATGCGGGCTTCGATCTCGGCCGGCACGGGCTTGCGGCGCTCCTGGTCGACCCGCACGACCTGCTGGTGGTGGGCGATGATGCGGGTCTTGACCGTGGTCGGGCGGCCATCCTCGACCATGATGCCCCGCGTCTCGGCCGCGTGGCGCTTGATCCAGGCCCCCTCCGGGTCGTCGCCGACCAGCCCGACCAATACGGGGGAGGCGCCCAGCCCGGCCACGTTGCGTTCGACGTTGCCGGCCCCGCCCAGCGCCTGGGTGCTGCGCTGGACCTCGACCACCGGAACGGGCGCCTCGGGCGAGATGCGCGATACGCCGCCCCAGATGTACTTGTCCAGCATCAGGTCGCCCAGGACCAGCACCCGGCGGCCGCCGAATTTCTTGACCAGGCGCTTGAGCCTGGCCGGATCGCAGTTGATCATGACTTTGCCTTGCCGATGAAGATGGGGTTGGAGGCGATCCAGGGGATGCCGGCGCGCAGCGGCGTCCGCTCCCGCAGGAAGACCTCGACCCGGTAGGAACCCGGGACGTCCGTCTCGTAGACAAGCTCCGGCCCCGTCCCCGAGGCGACCGCGGCGCCGTTGCGGAGCAGGCGCGCTTCGTGGGCGAAGGCAAACGGCGTCCGCACAGTCAGGCGCACGGGCCCGCCCGCCGGGCCGCCTTCGTCCGTTCCGGGATCGATGGTGCCTCCCATGAGCGTGATTCTACCAGAATGGGCGGCCCAATAGCGAAAGCCGTCCGCCTCGGCGGCCGCTTCGACGGCGCTGTAAAAACGGCCCTCCCGCAAGGCCCCGAAGACCTGGCGGCGGGCCGCGGCGAAATTTTCCGCCGCGGAAGCGTCGAGCAGGACATGGGTATGGAAAAGCCGCAGCAGGCCGCGATAGGCGAAATGGGCGTCGGAGGCGAAATAGCCGTGCACCGGCCGCTCGGCCCCCCAGCGATCCCAGGCCGCGGTCTCGCGAAGCGGCGGGCCGACAAGAGCCGACAGGGCCGCCTCCGGCCGGATAAGCAGGAGGGGGGCGAAGAGCAGGGTCCGGAAGGGGGCGCGCTTGGCCACGACCTCGCTGTTGAGGATCTCCAAGCCCGAATAGCCCGCCCATGGGCCCCAGGACCAGGCGGTTTTGGCGTAGGGATGGGCGATGACCGTGAAGCCCCCGGCGGCGGCGACCTGGGCTGCGGCGTTATCGGCGATGCGGCTGAAGTCCTGCCCGGGTGGGTCGAAGCCCAGGGCCGCCAGATGCCCGCGGTTGGTCGAGATCTCCGTGCCGGCCAGGACGAGCACGCCGCGCCTGCGTCCGGCGGCCGCGAGAGAGCCGCGGTTGGGTGCCCCGTGGTCGGTTACGACGACGAAGTCCAAACCGGCTTCCGCCGCGATGGAGGCGATCTCGTCCATGGTCCGGTGTCCGTCCGAGAACCGGCTGTGCATGTGGTAGACGCCCTCGAGCTCGAAGACGGGAGGCGCGGCGTCGGCGGCAGTCGTCGCATCTCCTTCGATGATCCCGGAGTAGCGGTGGAAGGAAACCCCCCGCCAGCCGAGCCAGAGGAGATAGAAGGCGAGGAGAAGGAGAATCGAGCGGCGAACAAGCCGGCCGGGCTTCATGCCGGAGGACCGTTCTCGGATGCGGGGACGGATTCGGGGGCGAATGGCAAGGCCAGCAGCAGGAGGAAAAGCTGGGCGACCTCGGAATCGCCGAAGTTGTACTCGAAGAAACCGGCTACGACGAGCAGCGTCAGCGCGCCCAGCCCGGCCGCGGCCAGGGGGCGCGCGGCGGGCCCTCCCGCGCGGAATCGCCGGACGAGATGGACGGCGG
>DFYJ01000023.1 GCA_002383325.1 Candidatus Aminicenantes bacterium UBA4085 | reverse complement strand
CTGTTGGGTTTCGCGGCGGAGATTCCGGACAAGCTGGATCGTTCGCTCCGGTTTGAATGCGGCCCGGAAGAAAGCCAGCGATGCGTCGGGGGCGGCGTTGCTGTGCTTGACTTCGATCAGCCAGGTCGGGCGGCCGTCCTGGACGACGGCGAAATCGACCTCGCGCCCCTCTTTGGTCCGTGCGTAACACAGATCGATGTCCCGGCCCTTGGTGTCGTGCAGGAAGTGGACGTGCTTTAAGAGGGCCGCGGCGCAGGCGTTCTCGAAGCGGGCGCCGGCATCGCCCGCGACGAAGCCCGTGTCGTAGAAATAGGCCTTCGGTTCCTTGAGGATGGCGCGAGCCAACCGGCGGTGATAGGGGCGGACAAGGAAGATGATGTAGAGGCCTTCCAGGATCGAGACATACTTCTTGACCGTGTTGGGCGCAATCTGCAGGTCGCGGGCCAAGGAGGAATAGGAAAGCGGCGAGCCGATTTTGGTTCGCAAAAGATTCAGCAAGGTGCTCATGGCTCGGATCTCGTGAATCCTGGCCAGGTCGGAGACGTCTTCGCGGACGAGGTCGGTGGCGTATTGGGCCCGCCAGCGGGCGGCTTGCTCCTCTGAATCGCCGAGGAAGGGCTCGGGAAAGCCCCCCAGCCGAAGGAGGCGGTCGAGGGCGTCGGGGGCCGAGAGGCTGCCAGAAATGCCGGGGGCCGCTTCTTTGACCGAGAGGGGATGAAGGCGCAGGTGGAAATAGCGGCCGGCCAGCGATTCGCCGCTCTGGCGGAAGGTTTCGAGCCGGGCGCTCCCCGTGACCAGGATCGATTGGCCTGGAGAGCGGCCGTCGAAGACCCCCTTCAGGTAGGCCTTCCAGCCTTTCATCTTGTGGATCTCGTCGAACACGAGGAGGTCGGAGTCGAGCGGCCAAGTGCGCGCCTTGATGACGGAGCGGTCGTCGAGAACGTCGAAGTTCAAGTATTGGGATTTGCGGAATTCGGCCATGATGCCCTTGGCCAAATAGGTTTTACCGACTTGGCGGGGCCCCGTGAGGAGAACCATTTTTTTGGCCAGATCGCGTAGGATCTGGGACTTCAGATAGCGTTCCATGCTGACTAAATAGCACGATATTGCCGAATAGTCAAGACTAATCGGCATTAGCGTGCAAAATGGTCAAGCAGGGGTCAGGTCTTAACATTCAATGCGTTGAATTCGGGGACACCCTACATAACTCCCGAATTATTTAATTGCGGGACACCATACATAATTCCCGAATTATCACGACAAAGTGTTCATTAACGGGACAAGTGCGATCAGCGAGGCTCAAACTAGGATTGAAGTCAAACCCCAGTTCAATTGGGTTGGACATACCCCGAATTGCCATCCCTGCCACTGAGTGGAGCTCGGGAATTCTATCGGGCGCGCTTTAACCTTATCGGCTTGAGGGCTTGAGGGCGGCGAAGGCCTAGGGCGGCGAAGGCCTGTCTACCCAGATAATTCGGGAGTAACTCCCGAATTATTTAGTCCGGAGCACCTGAATCCGAGGCCGATTCCGCGTTTCGGGTCATTTATCCTCCACCCGCTAAATCTATTGGTATCAACAGATACTTTTTTGGGTCCAAGCATTCGGATGCGTCAAATGCGACAAAATCCTTCTTGATATTGACTTTTCATCTACCCCAGCCGAATGTAGAGCCACGGGACAATCCCCGGAGCGCCATGGACACGTAGGTCAGCCGGGGAGATGATGGGACGGGGGTCGGGCCCTTCAGTGGGTATTTGGGGCTCGGCCCCCCTTTAATTAATTGGGGGACACCATACATAACTCCCGAATTATTTCTGCCGGATCGCGAGAATCCTGATGATCAGTAGGGAGTCACACCAGATGCTTGATCGCTTCGCTTCAGAGTTCTGCGTAGTCGGCTGAAGCGCGTAAAAACTCCCATTCTATGGCGTCGATATATCTTTAGAATTAGGGAGTTATGTATGGTGTCCCCCAATTAATAGGGAATTACGTATACTGTACCCCTATTATTTTAGGATCTTCAGCTCGAAGGCGGCCAGGGCGAAGGGGATGGGTGTATCCCGGCCTGGGAAGCGGAGTGCCGCCTGAACGGGGCGATCCAGGGTGTTGAGGGCGATGATGACCGGCTTGCCGTCATCGGGCGAGCGGACGGCCTTAAAATGCACCGCCGACAGGCCGTAGGCGTCGCGGGAGGGGCAGTAGACCGTCGGAGCGGGGGAGAGCAGGGGGGCGTCAAGCAGAGGCTTCAAGCGACGGGCCTCGGCGATGGCGTCTTTGACGGCCTGCCAAAGGGGTTCGTCTTCGCGAAGGCGGTAATTGCCTGATTGCAGGGCATAGAAGTAGAGCCCGTCCGCGCCGTGGATGAGGGAGAGGCGGACCAGGGCCTTGAGCTCGTCGGGGGTAGGGGCGCGGCCGGCATCGGGGGAGATCTGCGACGAAGCCGAGCTCCAGGGGAAGGCCTGGATGATGGCCCACACGCGCTTGGACGAGTCCGAAGCGACCGTGCCGCGGATCTCGTCCAGGCATTCGGCCAGCCAGGAGAGGGGCTCGAACGGGACGGGGTAGGGATCGGACATGAAAATGTCCACCGCGGAGGCGTAATCCGGAGCGCGCCAGGAGCGGCAGAGAGCGATGGCGCCTGGCTGGGCGAACCCGAGGCGGCGCAGGGCGGCCCGGGAGCGGTGGAGGAGCTTGGGCGAGACGGAGCGGCCCTCGGGCTCGTCGGCGAGGTAGAAGTAGAGCGGGGGGAGCGGGGAGGACGCCGCCGCGGGAGAAGTTGCGAGGGTTGTTTGGATGTGTTCAGCGGCGGAGGGAGAGACAAGGAGCGAAAGGCCGAGGCGGGAGGCTTGGGCGAGGGCGCGGGAGAGGAGAGCGGGATCGGAGGCGGAGAACTGGACGGAGTTGAAGCCGGCCTCGGCCAGGACGGCGAAATCCTCGATGCGCGCGCCGTAGATGCCGATGGGGAATGGATCCATGGGAGCCACGGGGCTCGGAATGACGGCGCGGGGCGGATCGCTTTTCGCGTTTGCGCTGCCCGCCGCCCCATCCGCCGAACGGCGAGCCTTGGCCTTGTTCTTGAACACCCCGAGATCCACCCCGCTCAACAGCGTCCGGTACTGATAGACCTCGACGCGGGCCCGCCAGCGGTCGGGCGGAAGGGCGGCGGCCAGGGCGTCGAGGTCGACGGAGAAGCGATCGACGCCGGCGGCGGAGGGGTCTTCGGCTCGCTCATCGTCGGGCCGTTGGGTGGTGCGAAGGGGATCGATGATGGTTTTGGCGACGACATCAACATCTTCCCCAGCAACATTGTTCGTCCTCAGCTCGCGCACATCGCGCCGCCCGTGGGTGTAGCGGGAGAAGACGAGGCGGACGTCCAGCAGGCGATCGGTGGAGGGGATGGAAAAGGCCAGGGGCGCGGAGTCACGAATAGGCGCGCCGTCGATGGCCAGGCGGCGGACCACAAGATCGTCGATCCAGAGGCGGTAATCGCCGGGCGGGATCCGGATCTCCAGATGGCGGGTGTCGGGCGGGAGGATGCGCGGCAGGAGGACGATGAGCGAGATCTTCTGCCAGCGGCCCGAGGCCCAGAAGTCCGAGAGGCGGAAGGCGCGGCCGCCCAGGGAGGCGGTGGGGTAGATGCCGTCGATGTTGCGGTCGCGGGCCAACCAGAAGGAGACGAGGTATGCGGCGCCGGGGCGAAGGGAGGGCAGCGGGCAGTGGAAGGAGGCGGGGGCGGAGAGGGTGGATGCGTCGAGAAAGAGGGAGCGGCCGCCGGGGCCGCGGGAGAATTCGTCCCAGAGAAAGAGGGCGTCGGGATCGAGCTGCCAGAGGCGGGGGCGGGAGCGGGGGAAGTAAGCCTCGAAGTCGCTGTTGTCGATGAGGTTGGGGAAGGGGGAGGCGGAGAGAACGGTAGTGAGGGAAGAAGGGGAAGTTGGGGGTGCGGGGGAGCCCGAGGCGGCGCCGGGTGAAGGCAATGCAGCGGAGCTGGGCAGATCGCTGCCGATCGAGGTGTTGGGGATGAACAGGATGACAAGGGCGGCGAGAATCGCCAGCCCAAGGGCGAACCAGAACCACAAGACGCGGCTCCCTTTCATGGGCGGATTATACCTTCATATAGTTGGGGGACACCATACATACTAATACTCCCATAATTGTCCGGACACAGTCAGCCTGAAACTAAATCGATGCTGAAAAGAAGCGATGTATCTAATCGGAAGATTTCCCGAGATATTGCGGTAGAGCCAAGAAAAACAACTCCATTCTATTGTGGGACTTCTAATAACTCCCGAATTATTTCGTCAACTTATGGCGACTCCTCATCACTTCCCCTTCTCCCTCCCCCCGGGGGGCTGTTGACGGAATTTTACACGCATCCTATGCCGAGCCCGCATCCCTCAATTCGGAGATCGCGCGGGCGCCGGCGACGGGCGGCCCGATGAACTCGCTTGACAAGGGCGGCGCGGGGGCTTATCTTCAACCTCTCGGGGGAGGTTGATATGGTGAATTTTGTATTCCGCAAAATCGGCGAAAAGTATTTCGTCGTCGACGGCTCCAACGAGACGCTGGCCGTCGTTGGGCCTGAGGGTCTGACCGCCAAGCCCGGCATCATCGCCGAGCTGGATCAGATCTGCCCGGCCAGCGAGACGCTGGTGGACTACATCAAGCGCCGCGCCACGGTGGGAGTCGGCGCTGGGGTGAGCACCTAAAAAAACAGCATCCGACTGGAGCTGCGGGCCATCGCCGGGGACGCGCGTGGATCCCCGGGGGCGGCGGAGTTTACATTTATCGCACCGTGCCACCATGGCTTACGTACCGCTCTGGCTTGGGCTTGCGCGCCACCCGGACCTTTGTGCCGCTCCGGCTTAATGGATCCAACTTTTGTTTCGATAATAGGAAATAATGGAATAAATACGCATAAGTTGATGGAGAATCGACGAAAAACGATGATTATTTTATTTAATTGACTTAATAGAGCCTTTAATATACATTATTTTCCTCTCAATCACCATTTTTAGGAGATCATCCATGGGCAGACGACCCGGTTCCCTGAACAAAGCTACCAAGGCGGCCAAGGCGGTCAAGACGATCAAGCCGAGAAAGGCCCGCGTCCGTTTCCAAGCGCGCGAGCATATACCGGTCTGGAGAAACACCGACAGCTTCCAAGCCTTTATGGACCAGCTGGGGCTCGGCGATATGGGCCAAGGCAAGCGGCTCTACAAAAAGTGCATCGAGGGCGTGACCCTGATCTACGGCGAGTCGCTGCCCGAGGAGCTGAACACCAAGATCGCGAACTTCTACGAGGTGGTCGGCAAGCGCGGGCGGGCCAAGAGCAAGAAGACGGCCATCGGCAAGACCGCCAAGGGCAAGCTCAAATACGCTCTGTCGGCCGAGTCGATCGAGAAGGCCGGGCTGGCCGCCGGCGACCAGATCGAAGAGGTCATCAGCGGCGGGCAGATCATCGTTGGAAAGAAGATCTAACGCGGCGGCGGCCGAAAGGCCGAACGAAAGGCGAAGGGCCGATAAAGCCGACGGGCGGCGTCAATCGCGCGCCGCGACCAATTATTCACAAGATATGGCTTTTGGTGAGCGGGAGTTGTCTGGCATGTCTGCCTAATAGCCGTTCTATCGTGGGCGCGGCAAGGGGGGAGCGGTTCGCTTAGGCGGCCTATTTGCGGGAGGCTACCCCCCGGGGATTAAAGGCTAATCTCAATCGGGAAAAAGTGACGTAAATTGTCACTACGGGCCAAATATTGTCGCGTTTTGGGGCCTATTTGGGAGCTAGCCTTTTTCAATGCGTTGCAAATAAACATAATACAACTTGGCACGTAACGCGCAATAGAAGGGTGTCCTCGAGCGAGGATCGCAAGAGAGACAAAAAAGAACTCAAGGAGGTTCAACTATGAAGAAGCAGAAAGGCTTCACCCTGATCGAGCTGCTGATCGTCGTCGCGATCATCGGCATCCTGGCCGCGCTGTTGGTGCCCAACGCCATGACGGCCCTGCAGAAGGCCAAGGTCCGCGGGACCCAGAAGGACATCTCGACGATGGCCACCACCATCACGGACTACGTGACCGACAAGGCCACGCCCCCGGCCAACAGCGGCGACATCAGCACCACGCTGAAGAGCGCCCTATCGCCGATGTACATCAAGGTTCTCCCGACCAAGGATCAGTGGGGGACGAACTTCAAGATCTACACGGGCACGGCGGTGGACGGGAACTACGGGCTTTCGGGCTCGGCGGTGGACGATTTCCTGGTGTCCTCCTATGGCCGGGGCGGCGCGCTGGAGAGCTTCACCTACACGGCGGCCACTCCGGAGTCGGGCCTGTACACGATCTCGACGACGGCGGACTTCGAGAAGGACCTGATCTCGCTGAACGGGGCGTTCATCCGCGGTCCCCGGGCCGGCGTTTCCGGGACCTGACGATCGAGCAGCCTGAGAGATACGCAACCGGCAAGGGCCGGGTCGCAAGACCCGGCCCTTTTTCTTTTTTCGGGGGAAATAATTAGGGGGACACCATACATAACTCCCGAATTATTCCTGGGATGGGGGCCTGCTGCCGGCTGATGACGCCCTGCGCGCCTGGCAATTGGGGGACACCATACATAATCCCCGAATTCGCATCATCGTAGCGGAAAGCGTCGATCTTCAATCTAATCGTCAACCAAAGTAGACGAAATAATTCGGGAGTTATGTATGGTGTCCCCCAATTAATATCGGCGGTCGTCAACAAACGGTGACGGTCAGGCCGCAGCCGCTGATCTGGTAGTCGAAAAAGCGGGCTCGGGCGTTGGGCGGATGGGCCGTCAGGCCGCGGCGCACGGCTGCCGCGTCCTTGGGCGATTTGCCCGCGATCAGCAGGAAACCGCCGCCGCCCGCGCCCAGCAGTTTGGCCCCGTGAACGTGCGGGCGGATGCGCGCGAGGATGGCCTCGATATCGGGAGTGGTCGAATCGGGGTCGATGCGCTTGTTCAGGAGCCAGGCGACGTCGATCAGGCGGCCGAAGGCGCGCGGGTCCTTGGCGGCCATGGCTTCGCGCATCTCGGCGGGGTAGGCGCTCAGGGCCTGAAGCGTATCCAGGGCGGAGGCGTCGCGGTCGAGGTAGTTGCCCACGACATAGCGCAGGATGTTCTTGGCCAGGCGGCGGATGCCGGTGTAATAGAGCAGGGTCGCGCCGCCGTTGAGGCGCGGGTCGAGAAGGTCGGGCATGACGTAGTGGATCCAGGGGTCGGGCACGAGTCCAGGGCCCGAGGTGATCACCTTGACGCCCGGCAGGACGCCGCCGATCTGGTCCTGCCAGCCGCCGCCGGTGGTCAGCTCCTGCTCCAGCTTGAGCACGGCGTGGAAGAGCTCGCGCTCGGACGGGCGGTCGCCGATCATGCGCCGGATAACAGCCACGAGGACCGCGCCCATGATGCTGGAAGTGCCGAGGCCGCTGCCGCTGGGGATGGCAGCCAGTGTGTTGAGCTCGATGCCGCCGCCGAAGTGGCGGAGCATGGAAGAGAGCGAGCGGCGCGCGGCGGGCGGCCAGGGCGCGGTGTGGGGGGCGAAGCCGGAGAGGGTCAGGGCGGCCTTGGCCAGACCGAACTGGCTGGTGGCGGTGCGATAGTCCAGCAGCTCGTCGAAAGTGCGAACGGTCAAGCGCGAGCCGTGGTCGATGGAGTTGATGCGGATCTCGGGCGCCTCGATGACCCGGGCGAAGACCTGGATGGGGGGCTGGCCGTTGAGGTCGACCGCGGCGTTGATGACGCAGCCGCCGTGCTCCAGGGAGTAGGGGGGCGTGTCGGACCAGCCGCCGCCGAGGTCGAGGCGGGCGGGGGAGCGCCCCCAGATGATCTCGTCGGCGCGCAGGGCGTTGCGGGGGGAGGTGGCGCGGCCGGTGCGGGTCAGAACGATGGTGCGGCCGATGGTCTCGAAGGCGGCGTCGCGGGCCAGGCGGGGCCAGGCCGCGGAAGAGAGGGCGGAGGAAGAGGGGGACCGGGCCGGGGATGGCGCCGGCAGGCCGATCGATTCCAGCCAGAAGAGAACGGCCGGAGGTAGAACGGCGCAGGAGTTGGCGACGAGGGAGCGGGCGGCGGAGGGGGACAGGCGGGGGGAGGCGGAGGGCAGGGAGGCGCGCTCCAGAGCCGAGCCCAGGGTGTGCAGGATGCGGGCAAGATGGAGGTTCTCGAGGCCGGGCGCGGCGTAGGCTTTGGCCGTTCGTCCGGAGGATTTATGGAAGGCTGCATAGGCCGAAGCGAGAGTGTCCCGCACGATGTCCGCGCGATCAGCGGGCGGGACCGCGGTCAGGACGCGGGCCAGGTCGGCGGCGGAAAACGCGCCGGCGGGGTCGAACAGCGGCTTGATGGCGTCGTTCATTCGGGCCCATTATATAAAATAATTAGGGGGACACCATACATAACTCCCGAATTATTTAATTGCGGGACACCATACATAATTCCCGAATTATCACGACAAAGTGTTCATTAACGGGACAAGTGCGATCAGCGAGGCTCAAACTAGGATTGAAGTCCAGCCCCAATACGGTTGGGTTGGACATACCCCGAATTGCCATCCCTGCCACTGAGTGGAGCTCGGGAATTCTATCGGGCACGCTTTAACCTTATCGGCTTGAGGGCTTGAGGGCGGCGAAGGCCTAGGGCGGCGAAGGCCTGTCTACCCAGATAATTCGGGAGTTATGTATGGTGTCCCGCAATTCATCAACTCCCGAAATAGGGAATTACGTATACTGTCCCCCCTATTTATTTGTGCGCTTTGACTTGGGCTTCGATCCACGGATAGGTGCGGGCGATGCCGTCGCGCAGACTGAACTTGGAATCCCAGCCGGTGGAGCGGATGCGGTCGTTGGTGAAGTTGCGGGCCTTGACCCCGACAGGGCCCGCGATGTGCTTCATGTGGATGGTCTTGCCGGCCGCGGCGGCGACCGTGGCCACCAGCTCGTCCACGGAGACGTATTCGGGGCGGCCGATGTTGACGCCGTCCTCCAGGTCGGAGGCCATCAGGCGCACGATGCCGTCGACCAGATCGTCGATGTAGGTGTAGGCGCGCATGGCCGAGCCGTCGCCCCAGACCTCGATGATGCCGCCGTCGGGGCATTCGGCGATCTTGCGGCAGAGGGCGGCCGGGGCCTTCTCGCGGCCGCCGTGCCAGGTGCCTTCGGGGCCGTAGGTGTTCTGGAAGCGGGCCAGCCGGACGATCATGCCGGTGCGGCGCCCGTAAGCCATGGCCATCCGCTCGGCGTAGAGCTTCTCCCAGCCGTATTCGTTGTCGGGGTGGGCCGGGTAGGCGTCGGCTTCGCTGAGCTCCGCCTCGTCCTTGCGCATGTCGCGGTAGACGCAGGCCGACGAGGAGAAGAAGTAGCGGACGGCGCCCGCCTCGGCCGCGGCGTGGGTCATGTTGATATTGATCAGGGCGCTGTTGCGCATGATCTCGCACTCGGCCGAGTGGATGAAGCCCATGCCGCCCATGTCGGCGGCCAGCTGGAAGACCTCGTCGAAGGGGCCGGCGGGGGGAGCCGAGGGGCCGGCCTGAGCGTAGGCGGGGGGCAGGGCCAGGGCGGCCCGGCAGCCGGCCGGATCGCGCAGGTCCAGGAGGAGAAATTCGTCGGCGGCGGTGGGGGAGTACTCGGGGTACTTGATGTCCACGCCGCGGACCCAGTAGCCGTCCTTCTTGAGGCGTTTAACGAGGTGCGAGGCGATGAAGCCGCCGGCGCCGCATACGAGGGCTTTTTTCATGATGGTCATCCTTTCTCGTTGGGAGGGCGTATTTTAGCGAAAATGGGGGGGAGGGGCAATCGGGAGTGATCATTTGAAAACTGGGGGAACGCGCAGCAATCAGGGGGGGCGATCGAGGCGATTGGGGAGGGCGGTGTCGTTCGTCGGTGCGAACTTTCGGGGCGGCGATTTTGTCGAATTTATCCAAAGCGCTCCGCGCGAGACGCCACGCGGCGGCACTTTCGAAATCGGCGGGTCGACGGGAGGACATATGCTATCATATGGCTGCAGAGAGGAGCCCCTATGGTCGGCTTAATGGAGATTGTCGTCATTGCGCTTGTAGTCATCGTGATCATCGGGTTCGCCAGGGTGCCACGGCGCAAGAAATAGGGATATGATCTTCCGGCGGCGGAACGAGGGAGAGGCGGCTCCGGAGGGCAGCGGCAGCGGCGGCGGATTGCGCAACATATGGGCCATGAGTTCGCTGGCGCTGAACCTGCCGGCATCGATCGCGGTTGGACTTTTCTTCGGTTATATGCTGGATAAATGGCTGGGAACCAAGCCCTGGATGATCATCATCTGGACTCTGCTGGGGGTGGCCTCGGGCCTTGTCACCCTGATCCGGGGGCTCAAGAAATACCAATAGGGGTCAGGTCTTGACATTTGACATTTCTGCTTCGTGCCGCAAATCGGCCGTTTTATCAACCAAAGTCATTGATAATATCGTATGTTGAGATCTGCCCCCCCTGATCCCTCCCTACCCCTCCCCTTTCCTATTGATCCAAATTTCCTATGTCGGGGCTTGCTCTCTCCTCCTACCACTCCCTGCCCGATGGCAAGAAACGGCATTCTTTGACAATAAACGTCACCAGTAATGTTGAATGTTAAGACCTGACCTCTCCCTAGTCCATCTCAAGAAAACTTGAATCTTAAGACCTGACCCCTGTACAATACGCGTTCGCCATGAACGATCCGGAGACCTCCTTCGCCGACCCGTTCGAAGAGCGGGTGCTCAGGCGCATTCCCCTCGAAATCACAGCCCTCGCCGCCGCCTTCGGCATCATCGCCGCCCTCGTTTTCGACCCCCTCACCGGCCTCCTCGCGCTGGCCGGCGGGTTGTTCTCGGCCCTGTCCTTTGTCTGGCTCAAGAGCGTTCTCGCCCGGGCCCTAAACCGAGGCAAATCCGGCGCCCTAAAGGCCGGACTGGCCCTGTACGCCGTGCGCTTTTTGTTGATATTCGCGGTCTTTTTCCTTATAATCCTCGTCTATCCGAACAAGCTCATCGCGTTCGCGGCGGGCTTCTCGGCGGTTGTCCCGGTCTTCGGAGCCGAAGCCGCCGTGGCCCTCGTTCGCGTGAGGTCCATGAAGTCCTAGCCATGGAACAGCTCGAACACCCCCTCGGTCTGGTCATTTTCATCAACCTCGTTTTTGGCCGGCCGGTGGCGGCGCTGCTCAAGCTGATCGGGATCCGGGTGGCCGATCCCGCCAACTGCATCCCCGACTACGTGGTCATGGTCCTCATCGTGGCCGTCTTCATGATGCTGTTCTTCGGGCTGGCCTCGCGCCGGCTGTCCATCGTCCCCGGCAAGCTCCAGAATATGCTGGAATACATCATCGAGTTCTTCGAGGGGCAGCTGACCGAAATCATCGGCCCGGGCGGCAAGAAGTACCTGCCGGTGGTCGGGACGGTCGGCCTGTTCATCTTTTTCTGCAACGTGCTTGGGCTTATCCCCGGGCTGATGTCGCCGACCTCCAAGCTCAACGTCACGATCGGCTGCGCCTTGACGGTCTTCTTCTACTACCATTACCAGGGCGTGAAGGCCCAGGGCGTGCTCAAGTATCTCAAGCATTTCATGGGCCCGATCCCGGCCATGGCCCCGTTGATGGTCCCGATCGAGCTCATCAGCCACTTCTCGCGGCTGGTCTCGCTGTCGATTCGTCTCTTCAGCAACATCTTCGCCGAAGACGTGCTGATCGTGGTCATCGCCGGGATCATCCCCATCTTCCTGCCGCTGCCGTTTATGGCGCTTTCGATCTTCACCGCCTTCCTCCAGGCCTTCGTCTTCGTCCTGCTGACCTGCATCTACCTGGCCGGCGCGGTCGAGCACGAGAAGGAGGGGCATTGATGGATAATCAAGACATGCGCAAAGGAGCTACCCTATGACGGACCGAATGAAAGCCCTCACACTGTTGGTGTTCCTCCTCGTTCTCGCGGCGGTCCCGCTGCTGGCCCAGGAAGGGCCGGCCGGAGGGCCGGGGCCGCGGATGGCTGCGGCTGCCGACAACAAGGCCTCTCTCTACAGGCTGTCGCTGATCTTGGCCAGCGGCATCATCACGCTGGCGGTCATCGCCGGCGCGTTCTGCCAGGCCAAGGCCATCAGCGCGGCCTGCGAGGGCATCAGCCGCAACCCCGGCGGCGCCCCGCACATCCGGTTTTTGCTCTTGCTGGGGCTGATTCTGATCGAAACGCTGGTCATTTACGCCCTGCTGGTAACGTTCATCATCCTGATGGTCAAGTGGGGCAACTACGCCTGAGCCGGGATGGGGGTCAGGTCTTAAGATTCAAGATTTCTCTTGCCGTTTTGCGGCACTTTTTACCGAAAAGTGTCGATAGATAACTTGAATCTTAAGACCTGACCCCTTTTCAGTTTATTGACAATCGCCGGCCCCGGGAGTAGCGTTAGGCGCAAGTATCCATGGTGCATACGCTTTTTCGCCTGCTGGGCGAGTCGTTCAAGCGATTCAACGATGACCACTGCTTCGGCCACTCCATCATCATCTCCTATTTTACCCTCATGTGCGCCGTGCCGCTGCTGGCCCTCTTTGCCTGGGTCACCTCCAAGTTCCTGGGATCGGCCGAGATCGCGGTCCGCAGCCTCAATATCTTCACCGAGGATTTCTTCGCCCGCTTCGATCCCGTCTTCTTCACCCGCCTGGGCGACATCGCCAAAAACACCAGCTCGCTCGGCCTGTTCGGCATCGTCGGCTCGATCATCAGCGGCGGCTTTCTCTTCGGGAACCTTATCAACGCCGTCAACATCATCTTCCGGTCCAAGAAGAACCGGTCGTTCTTCTACAATAGGCTGATGGAAAACGTGATCATGATGATCACAGCCGTCATCCTGCTGTTGTCGTTCGCCATTACGGCCGTCTGGACTACGGTCCATAAGCTCATCGAGAGCAACCAGGTCCTCCCCGGCTGGCTCAATCCCAAATTCCTTCCTTTCATCGACAACTTCCTGATCCAATACCTGATCCCGTTCTCGCTGGGCTTCCTGGTCCTGTTCGTCGTCTACAAGTTCATTCCTGAGACCAAAGTCCATACCGCGCCGGCGGTGATTGGCGCGGTCATCGGATCGATCATTTGGGAGATCTTCAAGCGCAGCTTCGTCTTCTACGTGGCCCATTTCTCGGCCGTGGGCATGGTCATGTCCAAGGTGGTGACTGGGACGCTGACGTCGATCATCTTCTTCCTGCTATGGATCTCATCCTCCCTGGCCATCATGTTGTGGTGCGCCGAGTTCGTCGCGGTCTTAAACGAGCACCTCAAAATCAAGCGCGGCGAAATCTAGGGGTCAGGTCTCAACATTCAACATTTCTCGCTCACGCCGCAAATCGGCATCTTTTGACAATTAGTGTCACTGATTTTGTTGAATGTTAAGACCTGACCCCTACTTGACCTATAATACACGGGGAGGCCTGGCATGACCCTCAAGGACCTGGCTGCGCGGCTGGACTGCCCGTATGAAGGGGCCGGAGGCACGGAGATTTCCGGCGTCGCATCGCCCGAGACTGCCAGCCCCGGCGATATCATCTTCATCACCTCAGGTCAATATCTCCGGCACCTCGAAACGACGCGCGCCTCGGCCGTCATCCTGGCGCCCGGCATCGACCATTCCCGCTTGCCCGTCCTCCGATCCCCCCACCCCCAGAAGACATTTGTCCGGGCCATCGACATCCTCGTGCCGCCCGCGCCCCCCTTCCCGGGCATCCATCCCATGGCTGTCATAGATCCTTCCGCCCGCATCGGGGTCGGCGCATCGATCGGCCCCCTCTGCGCGATCGGCGCGAACGCCGTGATCGGCGACGCCGCGGTCCTTCATCCCAACGTCACGGTTTACCCCGATGTCGTCATCGGTCCCGGCTGCGTCCTGCATTCCGGCGTTCACTTGCGCCAGGGTGTGCGGCTCGGCGCGCGCGTCATTCTGCACAATGGGGTCGTCGTCGGAGCGGACGGCTTCGCTTACCTGAAAGACGAGGACGGGACGCAGGTCAAGATCCCCCAGCTCGGGACGGTGATCATTGAGGACGATGTCGAGGTCGGGGCCAACTCGACGATCGATCGGGCCGCGCTGGGCGCCACGATCGTCCGCAAGGGCGCCAAGATCGACAACCTGGTCATGGTCGCCCACAACGTCGAGATAGGCGAGAACGCCATCCTGGTGGCCCAGGCCGGCGTGGCCGGAAGCGCCAAGGTTGGGCGCGGGGCGATCCTCAGCGGCCAGGTCGGCGTGCCCGATCACGTTACGATCGGTGACGGGGCCATCGTTGCCGCCAAGTCCGGGGTCTCGAGCAACGTCCCCGCCGGCGCCATCGTCAGCGGCAGCCCGCACCTGGACATCATGGTTTGGCGCAAGTTCTGGGCGGCGGCCCCGCGGCTCTACGAGCTGCTGAAAGAATTCAAGCGCCTGCAGGCCCGGGTCGAGACCCTGGAAAAAAAATAGGATTCCCGAGCCGGGTGGAATGGAGGACGCTTGAAAGACAGCCTTCTGAAATACATCGGCTGTCCCTACTGCCTGAGGGAATTGGCCTGCTACCCTTCACGCCCGTCCGGCTCCGCGGCCGCCGCCGATCCTGAGATCCAAGAGGGCGTCCTGGCTTGCCCCGAATGCCGCCGCTTTTTCCCCATCATCGATCTTCTGCCCGAGCTTCTGCCCGACGGCCTCCGCGATTGGAAGCGCGATCTCGCGAGATTCGAGGCCTGGGAAGGGCTGATCCCGGCCGGCGACTTTCCCGGACTGTTGGAAAAGGCGCGGGCGATTGCGGGCGCGCCTCTTCCCGGCGGGGATCGGGGGCTCGGCTACAAAAGAGCCGAGATCGGCATCGAGTCGAAGATCTCCGACCCCGATTTCTTCGGGCCCGGCTACTCGTCGCCGTTCAATCCCCACAATACCGAGTTCTCGATGCACCTCATCCGGCGCTTCGGCAACGTCCTGCCGCTTCTGGATGTGAAAAGAGGCGATGTCGTGCTCGATGTCGGGGCGGGCTACGCCTGGACGACGGAATGGCTGACCAAGATGGGGATTGCGGCCATCGGAATCGACATATGCCGAACCTATCTCGAGATCGGCGTCCGGCGGATGGGGCGGGCCCTGCCGCATCTGGTGATCGGCGACATCGAACATCTCCCTCTCCAGAGCGGCTGCCTGGACGCCGTCTTATGCTTCGATGCATTTCACCACATCCCGGATCGCCCCCGGACCATGGGCCAATTCGTCAGGGCGTTGGGCCCGAGCGGCCGCATCGCCATGGCCGAGCCCGGCGGGTCCCACGAGTTCATCGAGGTCTCCCAAGATGTGATGGACAAGTACGGAATCCTGGAGAAGGGATTGGACTTGGACGACGTCTTCTCTTATTGCCGGGGCCTCGACGTGGCGCTCCCGGAGCAGCATTTTGTCTTGAAGATCGGAGGGCGTGAGAGGGGCCAAAACCTATCCCGGGCCTTCGTGCAGTCGCATTCCCAAGTGGACTGCAAATACTTCACGATTAGGAAGGGTCCGGATGGGGCCGCTTCGATTCCCGGCCGGGTCCTGGCCGGGAAGCGGATCAAGGCGCGAATCAAAAGCAGGCTCAGGAAGCTTTATTTCGATTGGCTGAGCTAGAGCCCGGGACCATACCAATGATTATGTAAATAGGGGTCAGGTCTTAAGATTCAAGATATCCCGCGACAAGAATTGTCAATAATGACAATAAATGTCAGAAATATTTCGATAACTTGAATCTTAAGACCTGACCCCTATTTGTACCCCGATAGATACGCCGTGGCGCTCATGGCGGCGTTGACCCCCGTGCCGACCGCCGTGGCCACCTGGCGCGGCGTGGAGCTGATGACGTCGCCCGCCGCGTAGATCCCCGGCCGGCTGGTCGCCATCCGGGAGTCGACGACGATCTCGCCCCAATCGTTCATCTCGACCACACCCTTGGCCACGTCGCTGATGGGGTCCATGCCGATGGCCACGAACAGCCCCTCGACCGGCAGCCGATCGCACGCACCCGTCTTGACGTTGCGCAGCATGATCGCCTCCAGGCAGTCGGCGCCGGCGATCTCGTCGATGACCGTGTCCCAATGGACCTTGACGTTGGGGCACTCGAGCAGGCGCTCCTGGAGGATTTTGGTGCCGCGGAAGCGGTCGCGCCGGTGGATGACGTGGATGACGGAGGCGAACTTGGTCAGGTAGTGGGCCTCCATGAGGGCCGTATCGCCCCCTCCGACGACGGCGATTTCCCGGTCGCGGAAGAAAGCCCCGTCGCAGGTGGCGCAGTAGGACACGCCGCGCCCGACCAGCTTGCCCTCGTTGGGCAGGCCCAGCCGGCGGTAGTGGGCGCCGGTGGCCACGATGACCGCCCGGGCCGCGTACTCGCCCTTGCCCGCCTCGACGATCCAGCCGCGGCCCTCGCCATCGCCGTCGGGCCGGATGATCTTGGCCGAGTCCGAGACCATGACCGCCCCGAACTTGAGGACCTGCTTGCGGAAGGTCTCGATCAGGTCGAAGGGGGCGACGCCGTCGGGGAAGCCGGGATAGTTCTCGACCCAGTCGGTGATCAGGATCTGTCCGCCCGGCAGGCCCCGCTCCAGGACGATGGTGTCCAGCCGCGCCCGCCCGGTGTAGATGGCGGCGGCCAGGCCGGCCGGCCCCGCGCCAATGATGACGATATCGTGTTGTTTCATGGAGGGGTCAGGTCTTGACATTTGACATTTTTCCTGCTGCATTGGCGTTTTGGTAAAAATTCATAATATCGGAATGATCGATGTGGACTCGATTCTAATAGTGCGGGGTAAAAATACCGTCAGGCCCGTCCAGGGTCAAAAATGTCAAATGTCAAGACCTGACCCCTATTGGATCGACCCCTTTGGGGATTTAAAGATGCTTCTTAATAGCTTCGACGATCTTCTCTTTGGGCAGGGCGCCTACCAGCTGCTCCTTGACCGCGCCGTCCTTGATCAGCAGCAGCGTCGGGATGCCGCGGATGCCGTACTTGGCCGGCACGGCCCGGCTCTGGTCCACGTCCATCTTGCAGACCTTGAGCCGGCCCTTCATCTCGACCGCGATCTCCTCCACGATGGGGGCGATCATCTTGCACGGCACGCACCACACGGCCCAGAAATCGATCAGCGCCGGCAGGGGCGACTTGAGGACTTCGGCCTCGAACGTCTCGTCGTTGACGAGCAGGATGTCATCGGACATGGGATTCTCCTTTTTTGTTGGCGATGGCCCGGCGGTAGATCTCGAGGATCGGCATCTCCGGCGGCACCACGGCGGCCGCCCGGCGCGCCAGCGTCTCGGCCCAACCGCCGCCGTGCGCCGTTCGCGCCTCTACGGCCGGTCCGCTCAGTCCGTTC
>DFYJ01000153.1:4526-17164 GCA_002383325.1 Candidatus Aminicenantes bacterium UBA4085 | reverse complement strand
CGGCGCCGGCACCGTCACCGAGATCCTGGAGTAGGATGGACGAAATCCAAGGGGTCCACGAACTCAGTATGTGGCCCCGCTGAAATACACCAAGGAAAGCGGTCATGGAAAAAATCAGAATCCGCCTCAAGTCGTTCGACCATCGGCTGCTGGACCAGTCGGTCAAGGACATCGTGGTCAAGGCCAAGCGGACGGGCGCCCGCATCGCGGGACCCATCCCCCTGCCGACCCGAATCCACCGCTTCTGCGTCCTGACCTCGCCGCACGTCGACAAGAAGGCCCGCGAGCACTTTGAGATGCGCGTCCACAAGCGGCTGATCGACATCAGCGAGTACAACAACGAGACCATCGAGGAGCTCCAGAAGCTGGACCTCCCGGCCGGGATCGAGGTCGAGATCCAGGCCTTCGGGACGGGGGAGTAAGCCATGGTCGACGGTCTTATCGGCAAGAAAGTGGGCATGACCCAGGCCTTTGACGCCCAGGGGAACGCCGTTCCCCTGACCGTCATCCAGGCCGGGCCGTGCACCGTCATCCAGAGGAAGACCAAGGCCAAGGACGGCTACGACGCCTACCAGATCGGCCTGGTCGAGGCCAAGCCGGCCCGCAAGCCGAGCAAGGCCCAGCAGGGCCACTTCCTCAAGTCCGGCTCGCCGGTCCTGAAGGTCCTGCGCGAGTTCCCGGTCAAGGGCGAGGGCAAGGAAGGCGACCAGATCTTCGTCGACATCTTCGAGGCCGGCCAGAAGGTCCACGTCACCGGCGTGGGCAAGGGCAAGGGCTTCCAGGGCGTCGTCAAGCGGCACCACTTCAAGGGCGGGGCCGGAGCCCACGGCTCGATGTTCCACCGGGCCCCCGGCTCGATCGGCGCCTCCTCCTACCCCTCCCGGGTCGTTCTCGGACTGCGCATGGGCGGCCGCATGGGCGGCGACACCGTCACCGTCCGCAACCTGCGGGTCTTCGAGGCCGACCGGGAGCATAACCTGCTGATGGTCGAGGGGGCCGTGCCCGGAGCCAACGGGACGGTCGTCGTGATCGTCAAGGCGTAAGCGAGCATCCCATGGCGAAAACCAACATCCTGGATCGCAACGGCAAGGTGACCGCGGAACTGGAGCTCCCGGCCGGGATCTTCGAGGTCCCGGTCCACGAGCACCTCCTCTACGAGGCGGTGAAGGCCCATGAGACCAACCGGCGCCGGGGCACGGTCTCGACCAAGACCCGGGCCGAGGTCAGCGGCTCCAACCGCAAGCCCTGGCGGCAGAAGGGCACGGGCCGGGCCCGGGCCGGCGCCACCCGCAGCCCGCTCTGGCGGAAGGGCGGCACGACCTTCGGCCCGCGGCCGAAGACCTACGACGTGCGGCTGCCCAAGGCGGCCAAGTCGCAGGCCCTCCGCTCGGCCCTGGCCGCCAAGTGGGCCGACAGCCGGCTCCTGGTGGTCGAGGATCTCAAGCTGCAGGCGGCCAAGACCAAGGAAGCGGCGGCCCTGCTGCGCGGCCTCAAGGTCGGCAAGGCCCTGGTCGTCGACGTCCGGGGCAACGCGGCCCTCTTCGCCGCGACCCGCAACCTGCCCGGGATCAAGACGACCGACTGGCGGACGGTCAACACCCGCGACATCCTGGCCTATCCCTGGCTGGTCGTCAGCCGGCAGGCCTTCGAGTCCCTCGTGGAGAGATGGAAATGAGCAAGGAACCCATCCACATCATCCGGCGCCCGCTGATCACCGAGAAGTCGACCGTCCAGAAGGACAAGTACCACGAGGTCTGCTTCGAGGTGGCCCGCGACGCCAACAAGGCCGAGATCAAGAAGGCCGTCGAGCGGCTCTTCAAGGTCAAGGTGGAGAGCGTCCGGACCCAGATCCGGCCGGGCAAGGAGCGCCGGGTCGGCCGGAGCTCCGGCCACACCAGCGATTGGAAGAAAGCCATCGTCCGCCTGAAAGAGGGCGAGAAGATGATCCAATACTTCGAGGCGGTGTAACATGGGCATCAAGACCTACCGGCCCCTGACAGCCGGACTCCGCCACCGGACCGGCCTGACCTACGACGAGCTGACCGGCGACGCTCCGTACAAGCCGCTGCTCGAGCCCCGGCCCAAGTCCGGCGGCCGCAACAACAAGGGTCACCTGTCGACCCGCCACCGCGGCGGCGGCAACAAGCGCCTCTACCGGCGGATCGACTTCCGGCGCGACAAGCTGGAGATCCCCGGCCAGGTGGAGACCATCGAGTACGACCCCAACCGCTCCTCCTTCATCGCCCTGATCAAGTACCGGGACGGAGAGCGGCGCTACATCCTGGCCCCCCAGGGCCTTCAGGCCGGCCAGATCGTGCTGGCCTCGGACGGGGTCGTCGACATCGTCGCCGGCAACGCCACCCGGCTTCGTCACATCCCCCTGGGCACGGTCATCCACAACGTCGAGCTGCACAAGAACGCCGGCGGCCAGATCTGCCGCACGGCCGGGGCCGGGGCCCAGATCCTGTCCAAGGAAGGCGACTGGGCCCAGGTCCGGCTGCCTTCCAGCGAGATCCGCAAGGTGGAGCTGGACTGCCGGGCCACCATCGGCCAGGTCGGGAACCTCGACCATCAGAACGTCAGCATCGGCAAAGCCGGCCGGTCGCGCTGGCGCGGCTGGCGGCCCCACGTCCGGGGCACGGCCATGAACCCCATCGACCACCCGCACGGCGGCGGCGAGGGGAAGGCCAAGGGCGGCCGCCATCCGGTCAGCCCCGAGGGCATCCCGACCAAGGGCTTCAAGACGCGGGCCAACAAGCGGACCTCGGTCTTTATCGTCAGACGCAGGAGCAAGTAACCATGGGCCGTTCACTGAGCAAGGGACCTTTCATCGACGAACACCTGGCGGCCAAGGTCGCGGCCCAGGCCGGCGAGTCGCAGAGGCGCGCCGTCATCAAGACCTGGTCGCGGCGCTCGGTCGTCATCCCCGAGATGGTCGGCCTGACCATCGCCGTCCACAACGGGCGCAAGTTCATACCGGTCTTCATCACCGAGAACATGGTCGGCCACCGGCTGGGGGAGTTTTCCCCGACCCGGACCTTCAAGGGCCACACGTCCAAGGCGGCCAAGGCCGTGAAAGTAGGCAAGTGACATGGACGCCCCGGTCTATATCTCTCATGCCGTGACCCGGCACGTCCGGGTCTCGGCCCAGAAGTCCCGGCTGGTCGCCGACCAGGTCCGGGACAAGCTGGTCGGCGAGGCCCTGACCATCCTCCGCTTCACGGCCAAGAAGAAGCCTTCCCAGGTCATCGAGAAGACCCTCCGGTCGGCCATCGCCAACGCCCAGCAGAAGTCGCCGGGCCTGGACGTCGACGACCTGGTCGTGGCCGACATCCACATCGACCAGGGACCCTCCTGGAAGCGCATCCGGCCGGCGCCCATGGGCCGGGCCTACCGGATCCTCAAGCGCACCAGCCACGTCCACGTCTACCTGCAGGAACGGAAAGGAAGATAAGCCATGGGACAGAAGACGCACCCGCACGGTTTCCGGCTGGGCTTCAACAAGCAGTGGAGCTCCCGCTGGTTCGCCCATGGCCCGGAGTACGCCCGCCTGATCCACGAAGACCTGAAGATGAAGAAGGACGTGAAGGAGAAGTACTTTCACGCCGGCATCGCCGAGGTGGCCGTGGAACGGGTCGGACCCAAGGTCCGGGTCCTCGTCCACACCTCGCGGCCGGGCATCATCATCGGCCGCGGCGGCAAGGAGATCGAGGGGCTCAAGGTCTTTCTGGAAAAGATTTGCAAGAAGGAAGTCTACGTCGACATCCGCGAGATCGACAAGGCCGAGCTCAACTCCCTGCTGGTGGCGGAAGGCATCGCCGTCCAGCTGGAGAAGCGGATCGCCTACCGCCGGGCCATGCGCAAGGCCGTCGAATCGGCCCTCCGCCAGGGGGCCAAGGGCATCAAGATCATGTGCTCGGGCCGCCTGGGCGGGGTCGAGATCGCCCGCACCGAGTGGTACCTGCGCGGCCAGCTGCCGCTGCAAACCCTCAAGGCCGACATCGACTACGGCTTCACCGAGGCCTTCACCACGTACGGCCAGATCGGCATCAAGGTCTGGATCTACAAGGGCGATGTCGAAAAGGCCAAGATGACCTCGCAGGTGGCGGAGGTTGAGGAGATCTGACCATGCTGATGCCGAAGAAAGTCAAGTACCGCAAGACCTCCCGGGGCCGCATGCGGGGCCAGGCCCAGCGCGCCGCGACCCTGTCGTTCGGCGAGTACGGCCTGCAGGCCATGGAGTGCGGGTGGCTGACCGCCCGCCAGATGGAGGCCGGCCGCATCACCATCACCCGGTTCATGAAGCGGCGGGGCAAGCTGTGGCTGCGGGCCTTCCCCTGGAAGCCCGTGACCAAGAAGCCCGTCGAGGTCCGCATGGGCAAGGGCAAAGGCGACCCGGAGTTCTGGGTCGACGTCATCAAGCCCGGCCGGATCCTGTTCGAGCTGGAGGGCGTCACCGAGGACGTGGCCCGCGAAGCCATGCGCCTGGCCGCCCAGAAGCTTCCCGTCCTGACCCGCTTCATCACCCGCGAGAATCGAGAGCTGAGATGAAAGTCCAAGAACTGCGAGAGATGGCTACGGAAGAGCTCGAGCGCAAGAAGGCCGAGCTCAAGGAACAGCTGTTCAAGCTCCGCTTCCAGAACGAGCTCGGCCAGCTGGACAGCTTCGCCAAGATGAATGCCCTGCGCAAGGACATTGCCCGCGTCGAGACGGTCCTGCAGGAGGACAAGGCGAAGGGAAGGACGGCAACCCCATGACGAACACCGCGCCAGTGCGCAAGACGACCAAGGTCGGCCTGGTCACGGCCAAGAAGACGGCCAAGACCGTGACCGTCCAGGTGGAGCGGCAGGTCCGCCACCCCCTGTACAAGAAGATCATCCGCAGCCGGCGGACCTTCATGGCCCACGACGAGCGGGACGTTTGCAAGGTCGGCGACAAGGTCCGGATCATCGAGACCCGCCCGATCAGCCGGCGCAAGCGCTGGCGGGTGACGGCCATCCTGGGGGCCGACGTGACCCTGACGGCCAGCGAGATCGGCGAGACCCTCATCCCCGCCTCGGCCGCCGCCGAGCCAGCCGCCGAGCCCGGGCCCGAGGAGACGAAGCCATGATCCAGCAATACACCCTGCTCAAGGTCGCCGACAACTCCGGGGCCCGCAAGATCCGGGCCATCACCCCGCTCGGCGGGGGGGTGGGCTTGATCTGCTCCATCGGCGACGTCATCTCCGCCACGGTCCGCGAGGCCGAGCCCGACAGCAAAGTGGCCAAGGGCAAGGTCGTGCGGGCGGTCGTGGTCCGGGTCCGCAAGGAGATCCGGCGCCGCGACGGGTCCTACATCCGCTTCGACGACAACGCCGCCGTCATCATCGACAAGACCAACGAGCCGGTCGGGACCCGCGTCTTCGGCCCGGTCGGCCGCGAGCTGCGGGAGAAGAAGTTCACCAAGATCATCTCCCTGGCCCCGGAGGTGCTGTGATGGGCGCCGGCATCCGCAAGAACGACACCGTCATCGTCCGCCAGGGCAAGGACAAGGGCAAAGTCGGCAAGGTCCTCCAGGTCCTTCCGGACAAGGGCCGGGCCGTGGTCGAGCGGCTGAACTTCGTCAAGGAGTTCATCCGGCCCGACCGGTCCAAGAACCGCCAGGGCGGGATCATGGACCGCGAGGCGCCCATCCCGCTGTCCCGGCTGATGCTCTACTGCGGCGAGTGCGCGGCCGGCGTCCGGCCGCGGTCCAAGCGGCTGGCCGACGGCACCCGGCAGCGGATCTGCCCCAAGTGCGACGGGCCCCTGGACGCCAAGAGCAAGTGAGGAGGGAGCCATGAGCCGCCTGCAGGACCGCTATAAGAAGGACATCGTGCCGGAGCTGGAGAAGGAGTTCGCCATCTCGAACCCCATGGCCGTGCCCCGGCTGGAGAAGATCGTCATCAACGTCGGCGTCGGCGAGGCCATCCAGAACGCCAAGCTGCTGGATGCGGCCAAGGCCGAGCTGACCCAGATCGCCGGCCAGGCCCCGGTCGTTTCCCGGGCCAAGAAGTCGATCTCCTCCTTCAAGCTGCGCAAGGGCGCCGCCATCGCCTGCTTCGTCACCCTCCGCCACAAGCGGATGTACGAGTTCCTGGACCGCCTGGTCAACGTCGTCATGCCCCGCGTCCGCGACTTCCGCGGCGTCTCGCCCAAGGCCTTCGACGGCCGGGGCAATTACACCCTGGGGCTGCGCGACCAGCTGGTCTTCCCCGAGATCGACTATACCAAGGTCGAAAAGACCCGAGGCATGAATATCACGATCGTCACCACGGCGCGGACGAATGCCGAAGCCCTGGCCCTGCTGAAGAAGCTGGGCATGCCGTTCCGCGAATCGTGACGAAGGAGAGGTGACTGTGTCCACCACATCGGCATTCGCCAAGTATCTGCGCAAGCCCAAGTACGCCATCCGAACCCACAACCGCTGCCGCATCTGCGGCCGCTCCCGCGGCTACTACCGGAAGTTCGACATGTGCCGCCTGTGCTTCCGCGAGCTGGCCCACAAGGGCGAGATCCCCGGCGTCGTCAAGGCGTCCTGGTAAGGAGCATTCCATGAGCGCAGTCGATCCCATCGCGGACTTCCTGACCCGCGTCCGCAACGCTTCGCGCATCAAGCGGCGCGAGGTCCAGATGCCCTCCTCCAACCTGAAGGTTGAGATCGCCAAGATCCTCAAGGAGGAAGGCTACATCAAGAACTACAAGGTCCAGGAGACCAAGCCCCAGAACGTCCTGACCGTGACCCTCAAGTACGTCGAGGCCGGCGCCGCCGTCATCACCGGCTCGCGCCGGATCAGCAAGCCCGGCTGCCGGGTCTTCTGCACCCGGGACTCGGTGCCCAAGGTCCTGGACGGACTGGGCCTGGCCGTCATCTCCACCTCGCAGGGCGTCGTTTCCGGCAAGCGCTGCGAGGAGCTGGGGCTGGGCGGCGAGGTCCTCTGCGCCATTTGGTGAGACCCGAGGAAAGGATTCCGTCATGTCGCGCATTGGCAAACGACCCATTCCCCTCCCGGCCGGGGTCAAGGTGACCATCCACCCCGACGGGATCGAGTTCGAAGGCAAGAAGGGCAAGCTCCGCACGCCCCTCCACCCCGGCATCACGGCCAAGGCCGACTCCGGGCAGCTCCTCCTGGAGCGGCGGGACGACTCCAAGCCCCAGAAGACCCTGCACGGCATGTGCCGGGCCCTGGCCGCCAACGCCGTCCTGGGCCTGACCCAGGGCTTCCAGAAGCAGCTGGAGATCGTCGGCGTCGGCTACAAGGCCAAGCTGGACAAGGACAGGCTGGAGCTGGCCTTGGGCTACTCGCGGCCGATGATCTACACCGTCCCGCCCGACGTCGAGGTGGTGGTGGAGAAGCCGACCCTGCTGACCGTGCGGGGCATCGACCGGCAGCGCGTGGGCCAGGTCGCGGACGACATCAAGAAGTTCCGCAAGCCCGACCCGTACAAGCAGAAAGGCGTCCGCTACGTCGGCGAGCGCCTGATCAAGAAGGAACGGAAAGCGGGGGTGACCGGTGCTTAAAGACAAATCGATCATGAAGAGCGAGGCCAAGGCCCGCATCCGGGCCCGCATCCGCAAGACCGTCCGCGGGACGGCCGAGCGGCCCCGGCTGCACGTCTTCAAGAGCAACCGCTACGTCTACACCCAGGCCGTCAACGACGACACCGGGATGATTCTGGCCGCGGCCTCGACCCTGGAAAAGGACTTCCAGGCCGCGGCGAAGAACACCAAGAACCTGGCCGGCTGCGAGAAGCTGGGCGAGCTGATGGCCCGCCGGCTGCGGGAGAAGAACATCGACAAGATCGTCTTCGACCGCGGGATCTACCCTTACCACGGCCGGATCAAGGCCCTGGCCGAGGCCCTGCGCAAGGGCGGGCTGACGTTCTAGGCCGCAAGGAGCAAACATGACGCAAGAGCAAGACGTCAAGGACAAGCCCGAGGTGGCGGCGGCGGCCGTCCCGGTGTCCATCGAGGACATCGGCGAGCTCAAGGACCAGGTCATCCATATCCGCCGGGTCACCAAGGTCGTCAAGGGCGGCAAGAACCTCAGCTTCTCGGCCCTGGTCGCGGTCGGCAACTACCGCGGCATCGTCGGCATCGGCAAGGGCAAGGCCCGCGAGGTGCCCTCGGCCATCGCCAAGGCCGTGGAGAACGCCAAGAAGCACCTGGTCCGGGTGACCCTGGCCGAGACGACCATCCCTCATCTGGTCCGGGGCGAGGCCGACGCCGGCGCGGTCGTCCTGCGGCCCGCCTCCAAGGGCACCGGCGTCATCGCCGGCGGGGCCGTCCGGGTCATCATGGAGCTGGCCGGGATCAAGGACATTCTGACCAAGTCGCTGCGCAGCTCCAACCCCATCTCCGTGGCCCACGCCACCATGGACGCGCTGAAGCGGATCAAGGATCCCGTGGTCGTCGGCAGGAATCGCGGCAAGGCCGCGGGGACGGTCTGGCAATGAGCGCCGAGAAGACGATCCGCATCACCCTGGTCCGCAGCCTGGTCGGCTATCCCCAGACCCAGCGGGTGACGGCCCGCGGCCTCGGCCTGGGCAAGCCCGGCTCCTCGGTCGTCCGGCTCGACAACCCCAGCATCCGGGGCATGGTCCAGAAGATCATCCACGTGGTCAAAGTCGAAGAGGTGACGAAATGAACCTCAGCACGCTCAAACCCGCCAAAGGCTCCCGCAAGGACCGCAAACGGGTCGGCCGCGGCCCCGGCTCGGGGCGCGGCAAGACCGCGGGCGCCGGCAGCAAAGGTCAGCTGCAGGGCGCCGGTTACTCCCGCAAATACAGCGCCGAGGGCGGCCAGATGCCCCTCGTCCGGCGCATTCCCAAGCGCGGCTTCACCAACATCTTCCGGATCGAGATGGCCGGCATCAACCTGGACCGGCTGGGGGCCCTCAAGGGCGCCGAGGCCGGCCCGGCCGAGATGGCCGCCGCCCGCCTGATCGGCTCGGCCGCCGACCGGGTCAAGATCCTGGGCCGCGGCGAGATCGAGCGGCCGATGACCGTGCGGGCCCATGCCTTCTCCGCCGCGGCCAAGGCCAAGATCGAGAAGGCCGGAGGCCGGGCCGTCCTCATCGAGGTCCGCCCATGATGCTGGACAGCATCCGCAATATCTTCTCCATCCCGGAGCTCCGCAAGCGGGTCATCTTCACCCTGCTGCTGCTGGCCGTCTACCGGCTCGGCGGCCAGATCCCGCTGCCCGGCATCTCCTCCTCGGCCCTGGCCGAGTTCTGGGCCTCCCAGAAGGGGACCATCCTCGGCTTCATGGACATGTTCTCCGGCAGCTACATGTCCAAGATGACCCTCTTCGCCCTGGGCATCATGCCCTACATCAGCTCGTCCATCATCCTGCAGCTGCTGACCGTCGTCTGGCCGTACCTGGAGCGCCTGTCCAAGGAGGGCGAGCTGGGGCGCAAGAAGATCACCCAGTACACCCGCTACGGGACCATCGCCATCTGCCTGATCCAGGGCTGGGGCATCGCCCTCTTCCTGCAGGGCCTCAAGAGCCCCGGCGGGGCCCGCATCGTTCCCTCGCCCGGCCTGCCGTTCCAGCTGCTGACCGTCCTGACCCTGACCACGGGCACCATCTTCGTCATGTGGTTGGGCGAGCAGATCTCCGAGCGCGGCATCGGCAACGGCATCTCCCTGATCATCTTCGCCGGCATCGTAGCCCGCTTCCCGGCCGGAGTCAATGAGATCATCCGGGGCCTGCAGACCGGCTCCTGGAATCCCATCAAGGCCATCATCCTGACGGCCATGATGATCGTGGTCATAGGCTTCATCGTCTATGTGGAGAGGGGGCAGCGGCGCATCCCCGTGTCCTACGCCAAGCGGGTGGTCGGGCGCCGGGTCTACGGCGGCCAGAGCACCCACCTGCCGCTGCGGGTCAACACCGGCGGCGTCATCCCCATCATCTTCGCCGCCTCGATCATCACCATCCCGGCCACCATCGCCCAGATGATCAAGGTCCCGGCCCTGCAGACCATCGCCCGCCAGTTCAACCTGGGCATGCCCCTCTACAACCTGGTCTACGTCACGGCCATCATCTTCTTCACCTACTTCTACGTGTCCATCATCTTCAATCCGACCGACGTGGCCGAGAACCTCCGCAAGTACGGCGGCTTCATCCCGGGCATCCGGCCGGGCAAGAACACCTCGGACGCCATCGACGAGATCCTGTCCCGCATCACCCTTGTCGGCGCGGTCTACCTGGCCCTGCTGGCCGTCCTGCCCGAGTTCCTGATGACCGGGTTCAAGGTCCAGTATCTGCCGTTCATCGGCGGCTTCCTGGACCGCATCCTGCCGAACTGGTTCACCCAGGGGCTGCAGGTCGACTTCTACTTCGGCGGCACCTCGATCCTGATCGTGGTCGGGGTGGCCATGGATACCCTGCAGCAGATCGAGGCCCAGCTGGTCATGCGCCACTACGACGGCTTCATGCGCAAGGGCCGGATCAAGGGGAGGCGCGGATGAGGATTGTTCTCTTCGGCGCGCCGGGCAGCGGCAAGGGCACCGTGGGCGGGATGATCGAGTCCGCCTACAAGTTCCCCCGCATCTCCACCGGCGACCTTCTGCGGAAGGCCGTTCGGGAGGGGGCGCCGCTGGGCCGGCAAGCCGAAGGGATCATGGCCGTCGGCGGCCTCGTCCCCGACGAGGTCGTCACGTCCATCGTCCGCGACCGGATCGCCGGGCCCGACTGCCGGCCCGGCTACGTTATGGACGGCTACCCCCGGACGATCGCCCAGGCCGAGGCTCTGGCGGCCATCGACGGCGGCCGGCGGGAGCTGGTCGTTTCCCTCGAGGTCGGCCTGGAATCTCTGGTCGAGCGCCTGGCCGGGCGCCTGGTCTGCCCGGCCTGCGGGGGCGTCTTCCACCGGACCCGCAAGCCCCCGCGGCGGGCCGGCCTCTGCGACGACTGCGGGGCGGAGCTTCGGGTCCGGGCGGATGACGCGGCCGATGTGGTCCGCGAGCGGATCCNNTACGAGTCGGCCACGGCCCCGCTCAAGGCCTGGTACCGGGAGCGCTCGGACTTCCGGGCCATCGACGGCGAGGGCCGGGCCGAGGAAGTCTTCGCCCGCGTCGCCGCTGTTTTGGACGCGGCCGGGGCGGTCCCGGCCGGGGGAGGCGCGGTCCGGTGATCGTCTACAAGACCGAGGCGGAGGTCGCGGCCATGGCGGCGTCCGGCCGCATCGTCGGCCGGATCCTGGACGAGCTCGGCCGGCTCATCGCCCCGGGCGTGCGGACCATCGACCTGGACGCCCAGGCCGAGCGGCGGACCCGCGAGCTGGGAGCCAAGCCGGCCTTCAAGGGCTACCGGGGCTACCCGGGCTCGGTCTGCATCTCGGTCAACGAGGAGATCATCCACGGCATCCCCTCCGAGCGGGTTTTGCGGGAGGGCGACCTGGTCAGCCTGGACTTCGGGGTGGCCTGCGACGGCTTCTACGGCGACGCCGCCCGCAGCTTCCCGGTCGGACGGGTCAGCCCGCTGGCCGAGCGGCTGATCGACGCGGCCGAGGACTCTTTCTACGCCGGCCTGGAGGCCATGGTCGAGGGCGGCCATGTCTCGGACATCTCCCACGCCGTCCAGAGCCGGGTCGAGGCCGAGGGCTTCTCGGTCATCCGCTCCTTCGTCGGACACGGCATCGGCCACGCCCTGCACGAGGAGCCCCAGGTGCCCAACTTCGGCGTCCCCGGGCGGGGGCCGCGGCTGCGGCGGGGNNCGGGGTCTGGTCCTGGCCGTCGAGCCGATGATCGCGGCCGGCGACTGGGATGTGGAGATCCTGGACGACGGCTGGACGGCGGTCACCCGGGACCGCAGCCTGGCCGCTCATTATGAGGAGACCGTGGCCCTGACCGCGGACGGCCCGGTCATCCTGACCCGGGCCGACGCCCCGGTCCCGGCCGCCCGGACTAAGGAGCTGCCGCATGCCTAAAGAAGACGTCTTCGAGGCCGAGGGCACGGTGCTGGAGACCCTGCCGAACGCCATGTTCCGGGTGGAGCTGGCCAACAAGCACCGCATCCTGGCCCATATCTCGGGGAAGATGAGAAAGCATTTCATCCGGATCCTCCCGGGGGACAAGGTCCTGGTCGAAATCTCGCCCTATGACCTGACCAAGGGACGGATCACCTACCGATTCAAATAAGGATGGATCGCATGAAAGTACGAGCATCGGTCAAAAAAATCTGCCGGAACTGCAAGATCATCCGGCGCAAGGGCACTATCATCGTGATCTGCACCAATCCCCGGCACAAGCAGCGGCAAGGATAAGGCGAGGTACCCATGGCACGCATCGCAGGCATCAACCTTCCCCCCGAAAAGCGGATCGAGATCGGCCTGACCTACATCTACGGCATCGGCCGGTCCAAGTCGATCGCCGTCCTCGAGGAAGCCAAGATCGACAAAAACAAGAAGGTCAAGGCTCTCAGCGAGGATGAGGTCAACAAGATCCGCCAGATCATCGAGAAGCGGGAGAAGATCGAGGGCGACCTCCGCAAGGACGTCAGCCAGAACATCAAGCGTCTGATCGACATCGGCAGCTACCGCGGCATGCGCCACAAGAGGAAGCTGCCGGTCCGCGGCCAGCGGACCAAGACCAACGCCCGGACCCGCAAGGGCC
>DFYJ01000153.1:1933-4463 GCA_002383325.1 Candidatus Aminicenantes bacterium UBA4085 | reverse complement strand
TCAACAACACCATCATCACCATCACCGACGGCGCGGGCGCCTCGGTCTGCTGGACCAGCTCCGGCACGGTCGGGTTCAAGGGCGCCCGCAAGGGCACTCCGTTCGCGGCCCAGCTAGCCGGCAAGGAAGCCGCGGTCAAAGCCCGCGACTTCGGCGTCCGGACGGTCGACGTCCGGGTCAAGGGGNNCCCCCATCCCCCACAACGGCTGCCGGGTCTGCCGCCGCCGCCGGGTCTAAGGAGATCAATCCATGTCGAGATACAGCGAACCCATCTGCCGGCTGTGCCGGGTGGAGAAGACCAAGCTCTTTCTCAAGGGCGACAAGTGCCTCTCGGACAAGTGCCCCGTCGAGCGCCGGGCCTACCCCCCGGGCCAGCACGGCCGGGCCCGCCGGCGGGTCCTGGGCTACGGGCTGCAGCTGCGCGAGAAGCAGAAGATGAAGCGCTACTACGGCATGACCGAGAAGCAGTTCCACCTCTTCTTCGTCCGGGCCGAGGCCCAGAAGGGCGTCACCGGCGAGACCCTGCTGCAGCTGCTGGAGCGGCGGCTGGACAACGTCCTGTTCATCGCCGGCTTCTCCCTGTCCCGGGCCCATGCCCGGCAGCTGGTCGGTCACGGCCACGTCCAGGTCAATGAGCACCGCGTCGGCGTGCCCTCGGCCCTGGTCAAGGCCGGCGACGTCATCAGCTTCCGGGCCCGTTCGGTCAAGTCCGAGGACCTCAAGGCGGTGGTCGAGTCCCACGCCGGCAAGTCCGTTCCCAGCTGGCTCGAGGTCAATCGCCCCGAGCTGACGGCCCGGGTGGCCAGCCTGCCGACCCGCGCCGATGTGACCCTGCCCGTCGAGGAGCACATGGTCGTCGAGCTCTACTCCAAGTGAGGGAGCCGGCGCTGAATACAGGGGGCCTGAGCCAAGGAGGACACTATGAGTGAAATCACGTTCCAGAGGCCGAAGTTCCTGGAGTGCGACTACGAGACGCTGACCGCCAATTACGGCAAGTTCACCGCCCAGCCGTTCGAGCGGGGCTTCGCCATCACCGTCGGCAACGCCCTGCGGCGGATCCTGCTGTCGTCGATCCCGGGCGCGGCCATCACCGCCGTCCGCATCGCCGGCGTGCTGCACGAGTTCTCGACCATCCCGGGTGTGGTCGAGGATGTCACCGACGTGCTGCTTAACCTCAAGAGCATTCCGCTCAAGATGGCCGGGGCCGAGAGCAAAACCCTGACCCTGAAGATCGACGGCCCGGCCATCGTCACGGCGGCCGACATCGTCCACGATGCCGACGTCGAGATCCTGGACACGACCGTGGCCATCGCCTCCGTCGACAAGGACGGCACCCTGGACGTCGAGATGACGGTCCGCAACAATCGCGGCTACATCCCGGCCGACCAGAACTTTGACGAGACGGCCAGCATCGACACCATCCCGCTGGACTCGTCCCACTCGCCGATCCGCAAGGTCAACTACCGGGTCGAGCCGGCCCGGGTGGGCAAGCGGATCGACTACGAGAACCTGACCCTGGAGGTTTGGACGACCGGAGCCGTGGCCCCCATCGAAGCGGTGGCCCGGGCGGCCAAGATCCTGCGCGACCNNCCTGGTCATCTTCCTCAACGTCGTCGACGAGCCCCTGGACCGGGAGCCGGCCGCGGCCAAGAGGGAGATCCCGTTCATGGGCCAGATCGACATCCTGTCCAAGCCGATCGAGCACCTCGAGCTGAGCGTCCGCTCGAACAACTGCCTGCGCTCGGCCGGCATCGAAAGAATCTTCGAGCTCGTCCAGAAGACCGAGGACGAGCTGCTCAAGACCAAGAATTTCGGCCGCAAGTCGCTGGGCGAGATCAAGGAAAAGCTGACCGCCCTGGAGCTGGGCCTGAATATCGACCTCCACCCCAAGCTGGTTGAGCGGATCAAGGGCGAGACCGGGGTCGAGACGAAGAAGGAGCCGGGAGAATGAGGCATATGCTGAAGGGCCGCAAGCTGCGGCGCACCACGGCGCACCGGCAGGCGCTCCTGCGCAACCTGGTGACGTCCCTGATCGACAAGGAGCGGGTGACCACCACCACGGCCAAGGCCAAGGAGGCCCGGCCGCTGGCCGAGAAGATGATCACCCTGGGCAAGGCCGGCACTCTGCACGCCCGCCGGCAGGCCCTCCAGGTCCTGTACAAGGAATCGACGGCGGTCCGCCTGTTCGACGTCGTCGCCCCCCGCTTCAGCGAGCGGCCCGGCGGCTACACCCGGATCATCAAGCTCGGGCCGCGCAAGGGCGACGGGGCCGAGATGGCCGTCCTGGAGCTGCTGGGGGCCGAGTACAAGAAGCGCGACAAGAAGAAAAAGGACGAGAAGTCCGCCAAGCCCAAGCCGGCCAAGGCGGCCAAGCCGGCTAAGCCGGCCAAGGCGCCCAAGCCGTCCAAGCCGGCCCGATAAGCCCGGCTTTCGCCTGTTCACTCTCCCCATCCCTCCCGCGGGGGATGGGGATTTTTTTTCTCTCTCGGCCAGATTTCGGGGCGAGCGCTTCGGGGTATCGTCCCGGCGG
>DFYJ01000153.1:0-1851 GCA_002383325.1 Candidatus Aminicenantes bacterium UBA4085 | reverse complement strand
GCCGATACCCCAAATCGCTCTGTTCTCCCCGAAATCTAGCGATGAACCTTATTTGCCGGCGCTTCTCCGCTTGACGCGCGAAGGAGGGGGTCGTTAAATAGGGCCATGAGACGGCGGATTGGAGCGCTGCTGACGGCCGCCCTGCTGGCCGCCTCATCCGGCTGCGTCCGCATCCTGCCCAAGGACCGGCCCGAGCCTCCGGCCGCGGTCGTCGACAGCCATATCCTCTGCGCGGCCGTGACACCCCGCGGGGGCTGGGCCGACCCGGGCCCCGACGCCTCCTCCTTCTCTCGCGGCGCGGAAGCGGCCGTCCATTCTTTTCTCGAGCTGCGGGGCGTGCGCGGCCGGCACGCGGCGGCCTGGAGATGGTACGGCCCGTCGGGCCTGCTGGTTCGGGCCTCCGACCCGGTGGACGTCGGCGAAGAGGGCCGGACCTACGCCCGCTATATCGCCTGGGACAAGATGGCTCTGCATGAAGGCCGCGAGCCCGGCGCCTGGACGGTGGCGGTGCTCATCGATGGTCGCCTGGCCGCCTCCCGCTCCTTCGAAGTCCGCTGAGCCGGCCGCGGCCTAACCGCGGACCTGGACCCGCAGGCGCTGTCCGATGCGGACCAGCGTCCCGCTCATCCGGTTGAGCTTCTGAAGGGCCGCCACCGAGGTCCGGTACNNTAGCGACGACGACTTCGGGTGGGGGGGTGTAGCGGGGCAGGCCGTCGGCCGCGGACAGGGCCGCGGCCGAGCTCCCGACCGGGACCCGCAGCGGATAGCGCCGATTGGGCGTGGCATGGACGCGCAGCTCGGGATTGAGAAAGTCGAGCTCCGCGGCCTCCACCCCCATGGCCGCGGCCCAGGCCTCCAGCTTGGCCGGCTTGTCGACGGTCACGGTCTCGAAGGCCAGGGCCGGGTAAGGCTCGGGCAGGGTGACGCCGAAGCGCTCCGGCTCCTTGACGATCAGGACGGCGGCGATGAAGCGGGGTACGTAGCGGGCGGTCTGGTAGGGCAGGCGGGTGAAGAGGTCCCAGAAGTCGTCCATGTAGCTGGTGGTCTGGCGGGCGATGGTCCGCTGGACGTGGCCCTCGCCGCAGTTGTAAGCGGCCAGGGCGGTGGACCAGTCGCCGAAGAGGGCGTGCAGGTAGGTCAGGTAGCCGATGGCGGCCTTGGTCGATTTGATCGGGTCCATCCGCTCGTCGACGTAGAGGTCGCGGGTCAGGCCGAAGCGGTATCCGGTCGAGGCGATAAACTGCCACAGCCCTAGGGCCCGGGCGTAGGACAGGGCCCGGGGCATGAACCAGCTCTCGATCATGGCCAGCCAGATCAGCTCCTCGGGCAGGCCGGCCTGACGCAGCTGCTCCTGGATCCATTCGCGGTAGAAGCCGGCGCGCCGGTAGGCTTCCTCGAAATACTTCCGCTCGGGGCCGAGGAACGAGTCGATCTCCCGCTGGACATATTTGTTGACCGTCAAAGGGATGGACTTGTGGTTGTCCTCGATCGGGGTGCGGCGCGAAGCGTAGATCTCCTGGATGCGCTGGGCGATGAGCAGGCGCAAATCGGCCTTTTCCTGCAGCAGCGACGAGTCCGGCGGCACCTCGGCTTTGAGCAGGAGGGCGTAGGCGGCATCCAGGGCCTTGAGGGCGCCGTCCAGGTCGTCCTTCTCCCGGGCCTGCTTGGACTCCAGGTAGGCGGCCAGCGCCTCTTCCAGGACGGAAGAGGCCGCGCTGCTGTCCGGCGCGGGATCGGACCCGGTCAGGGCGGCAGCGGCTTTCTCGGAGGGCGGGATGGGGAGCTGACCGGCCGGCTTTATGGCCGAGGTCGGAGCGGTTCGGGCGGCGGCAGCGGCCCGGTCGGGCCCGG
>DFYJ01000108.1 GCA_002383325.1 Candidatus Aminicenantes bacterium UBA4085 | reverse complement strand
AGGAAAGCGGCGGCAGGAAGAGGCCGGAGGCGGCGGCGGGCCGCGATGTACTGGGCGGCCCGAAAGCTCCCGACTTGGCCGGCGTTGAGGGCCGAGCCGCCGGGGCGATAGACCCCATGCGAGCCGTTGGCCTCGCCGACCGGGAAGAAACCCCGGAGATTGGACTGCCACCAGCGATCGCCGGCCAGCCCGCCGTTGTTATGCTGAGCGCAAACGGCGATCTCCAGCCTCTCTCGGGCTAAGTCGATGCCGTGGGCGCGATAAAGCTCGACGGCCGGCGGGTTCATCCGGGCCAGCCGCTCGAACGGCGTCGGCAGGAGGGCTCCGGATCTCTCCAGGTAGGCCCGCGCCTCCGGAGCTAGGAGATCGAAGCGGAAATCCCCCAGCCGGCTGGCTCCCGACGGATTCCGGGTGTAGTCCAGGAAGACGCGCCGCCCCAGGCTGTGGATCTCGCGATCGACCAGCAGGTCGACGAGCGAGGAGCCGAAGCCGGCGATCTTGCGGGGGTCGAAGGGCCACTGGTAGCCCTTGAGAAAGACGGCCGTGGCCAGGCGGCCCATGTCGGGGAAATGATCGGCCAGGAACTCCCGCTCGCCTCGGCCCCGGCGGTCGGTTGAGACGTAGCGGGGGATGACCTGCTGGTAGGTCCCGGATAGGTTCCAGCGGAATCCGATGGAGGCCAGACCGTACTGCCACTCGGTCAGGTTGCGGCCGAGGGCGCCGGCCCGGAAAGCCAGCCCGTGCCCCCCCGTCTGGCTTTCGGGATAGACCGAGGCCTCGTAGATGCCGGCCGGGCCGCCGGTGCCCAGGACGACGTTGGCGGCGGAGAAGGCGACCAACCCCCTCCCGCCGCACCGCAGGCGGGACTCGTCCAGAGCCAGGGCGCCGACGACGGCGGGGCCTGCGTCGTCTTCCGATGTCAGCAGAGCGATCACGGGATGGCGGTCAAAGATGCGGATGCGTCGCCGGCGGATCTCCCGCAAGAGCGCTTCGGCCATAAAGCGCGAGGTCAGGGGGCCGGCCGAAGTGGCCCGCCGCCGCGGATCGTGGTCGGTCTTGTATCCGGGAAAGCCGCCGGAAGCGTCGTGGGGGAAGGGGACGCCCAGCCGGACCAAGTTGAAGAAGGCCCGGGCCGATCCGGCCGCCTCGGCCAGGGCGATGTCGCCGTGCACGCAGCCGCCGGCGAAGAGATCGCGGGCCATGTCGGGGACGGAATCGGAGGCCGGCCCGGCCAGGGACAGCTTGTAATAAGTCTGCTTGTCCGAGCCGGCGTTGAAGGACGTTCCGGCCCCCATGGCCTCCGTGGCCAGGGCGACATCGGCCATCCCCAGCTCGTGCAAGCTGAGAGCGGCGTTCAGCCCGGCCGCCCCGCTGCCGACGACCAGGGCGGCGACGGCATGGCAGGGGACGCGGCACCCGTCGATGTTGATCTGGCTGCTCTTCACGGCGCTCCTCGGCCCACGAGCATTCTACGGCGAACGCCGTCCGCCGACAACCCGGTTCCGGCCGAACCGGCCGGTCACTCGTTGGTGGCGATGAAGAGGGGCTTGTGCAAGAAGCTCTTATAAAGCGGGCGCAGGCGCTCCCGGTCGTAGTATTTGTCCACGTCGACCACTTTCTTGCGGCCGGAGATGATCTCGATGGGGGCGTGGTCGTACTCCCCGTTGCGCAGGCAGACCATGCGGCCGGACTTGCCCTCCATCACCAGGTCGAGGGCGATGTTGCCATAGGCCATGGGGACGAGCGAGTCGATAGCATCGGGGTCGCCGCAGCGGACCAGGTAGCTGAGCCGCTGCGAGATGACGTTGATCCGCCGCCCGGCGTTGTATTGGGGCGACAGCTCCCGCAGGCCGTTGGCGACCATGTCGCCGATGCCGCCCAGCTTTCTATGGCCGAACATGTCCTGCTCCTGGCTGGAGAAGACCATGTCCCGCTGGCCCTTCCAGCGGGCGCCCTCCGAGACCAGGACCACGGCGTAGCGGCTGGGGTTAGTCCGGCGGTCGGCCGCCATCAGCTCGCACAGTCGTTCGATGTCGAATTCGTGCTCCGGAATGACGCAGCGATGGGCGGCCCCGGCCATGGTCGGCAGCAGGGCGGTGAAGCCGGCGTAGCGGCCGAAGACCTCGATGACCAGGAAGCGTTCGTGCGAGCCGGCCGACGTCCGCAGGGCGTTGGTCATGTCCAGAGTCCGGGACAGGCAAGTGCTGAAGCCGATGCAGTAGTCCGTGCCGGGCACATCATTGTCCATGGTCTTGGGAATGGCGATGACCTTGACGCCCTTCTTATGCAGGTGGAGTCCGTAGCTCAAGGTGTCGTCGCCGCCTATCGGTATGAGGGTGTCGATGCCAAGGTAGTCGAGGTTCTTGAGGACCTCATCGGTCAGGTCGTTGCTGGAGGCATTGTAGCGGTCGCGCAGGTGCTCCGGGACGTTAACGTCCGGCACATGGCTGGGCCGGGTCCGGGAGGTGTGCAGGAACGTGCCTCCGGTGCGGGCGGCCCGACTGACGATCTCCTCGTTCAAGATCTGGTAGTGGTCGGCGTCGGCGGGATCGCCGTCCCGCCTGATCTCGATCAGGCCGGCCCAGCCGCGCCGGATGCCGACCACCTCGTAGTCTTCGCGGATGGCCCCCAGGGTCACCGAGCGAATGGCCGGGTTGAGGCCGGGGACGTCGCCGCCGCCAGTCAGGATGCCGATGCGCCCGCGTTTGGGCTTGCCGTTGGACATGGTGCGCTCCTTCGCGCCCGTTCGCCCGCCTGTCAATGATGTGAGCGGCCGGATGGCGCGGCCGGTGACGCCGCTGGAATCCGGAATATTATAGGAGAAAGGGAACGGCCGCGCAAACGCTCCGGCCGCCTCAGCCTTAGGCCGGGGTCCGCGGCCGGCGCAGGACCAGGAAGAGAACGGCCCAGGGCGCCGCCGCCATCAGGGCAGAGGCGGCCGGCGCGGGCTGGCGGAGGGCTAGGAAGACGG
>DFYJ01000121.1 GCA_002383325.1 Candidatus Aminicenantes bacterium UBA4085 | reverse complement strand
CAAGTTTCGGTTATATCTCCCCCAACGATCCGGCGCGCGGTGACGATGACCGGCACATGCTCTCCGAGCATCTCATCCGCCTGATTACCCGTCTCATGTTCGTCTGGTTCATCCGGCAAAAAAAAGCTGATTCCTAAAGAATTATTTGATATCGGCGATCTTCGTCGACTCTTAATCCGGTTTGACCCGCATTCGCCGAAACAGGATAACTATTATCGCGCCATCCTCCAGAACCTCTTCTTCGCTACTCTAAACTGCGAGATCGGGGAACGTGAGTTCGCCATCGAAGGCACGCGCCAGCAAAACAAAGAGCACTATGGCATCAAGATACTGTACCGCTATCAGGATGAGTTTGCCTGTTCGGCCGATAAGGTCAAGGATCTATTTCGCACCGTACCATTCCTGAACGGCGGCCTTTTTGAGTGCCTTGACGAGAAGCACGGCGGTTCTCCCCGCAGTCCCGTCATTTACCACGACGGTTTCAGCCGGGAACCCTCCAAGCGCGCCCGCATCCCCAACAGCCTCTTCTTTGACGAACACGGCCTCGTCACACTCTTCTCCCGCTACGACTTCACGGTGGATGAGAACTCGCCCAACGATGCGGACGTCGCGCTCGATCCCGAGTTGCTCGGCAAGGTCTTTGAGAACCTGCTCGGCGCCTACAACCCGGAAACGCGACAGACCGCCCGCAAGCAGAGCGGCTCCTTCTATACCCCCCGCGAAATTGTCAACTACATGGTGGACGAAAGCCTCAAGACCTACTTGCTGACCAAGGTGGGGCAAGCTTCCTCGCTACGCATCGAAGCCCTCTTCGCTCCTGACGAACAGGACGTGCCCTTTACCGATGCCGAGCGTCATGAACTGGTCAAGGCTCTCTATGGGTGTCGAATTCTTGATCCTGCCTGCGGATCCGGCGCTTTTCCCATGGGCGTCATGCACAAGATGGTTCATTTGCTCCAGCGTCTCGACCCGAAAAACGCCCTCTGGCACGAGGTCGTCATGGCGGACGCCGAGCGGGATCTGGCCGAGGCGGAAGCCATGAGTGCCGCGGAGAAGTCCGATCGCCGCCGCCGTATCACCGAGAGCTTCGACCAGAGCGTCAATCAGCCAGACTACGCCCGCAAGCTCTACCTAATCGAGAACTGCATCTACGGCGTGGACATCCAGTCCATCGCCGTGCAGATCGCCAAGCTACGCGCTTTCATCACCCTAGTCTGTGACCAGACGCCGACCTCGGACGCAGCTAAAAACTACGGCATGTTGCCGCTGCCGAATCTTGAAACTAAGTTCGTCGCCGCTAATACCCTCATAAGCCTGGCGACCGACTTTGCGGACGGACTCAAGACCGCCGACGGTGTCAGCCTCCTGAACGATCCGGAACTGCACCACCTGAGAGCCGACTTGGCCGAGGTGCGCCATCGGCACTTCCGGGCGCGAAACGCACCCGAGAAGAACAAATGCCGCAAGTTGGATAATGAACTCCGCGGCAAGATCAGAGGCCGCCTTGTTGAGATCGCGGCCAAACCGAATGCTGACAAGATCGCTCTGTGGCAGGCCGAAATTGGGAAGCGCCACCAACAGCGCAAAGAAGTGGAGAAAGAAGACTGGCGGCAAGTAGTCCAGACCATGCCGGTGCAAATCGACATGTTCGAGACAACCCCGAAGCCGGTCCAGATGACGATGCGCATGGACGTGAACAAAGAGAGACGCGACCGGATAGACGACGAAATCCACCGGTTTACACGTGACATCGAAGTTGAGCGGAACCGCGCCAAAAACAAGGGGGCCTTCCTGCACGAGGCCGACCGTCTCGCCGCCTGGGATCCATACGACCAGAACGCCTCATCCCCCTTCTTCGACCCGGAATGGATGTTCGACGTGAAGGACGGCTTCGACATCGTGATCGGGAATCCGCCGTATGTGCGTGCCGATGATCCGTCCGATTTCAATCGTCATCTACGCAAGGCTATCATGGAAAGCAGGACGTATGAAACGCTGTGGGAGAAGTGGGATCTCTATGTCGCATTCATAGAGCGTGGTTTCCGTCTGCTCCAGCTAGGTGGCCTAACGTCTATGATCGTCTCCGATGCATTTTGCCACTCTAAGTACGCCCAGAAATCCCAATACTGGTTCCTTCAGAATGCTCGAATCCTTCGCCTTGACTTCTGTTCCGACCTCAAAATATTCGATGCCGCAGTCCACAACATCATCTATTTCTTCCAGAAAGCCGACGGCATTTACAATAGTCCAGAGCGACGCCTCCACAGCGGTGAATTCGGAAATTTCCAGGAATTACCAACGGACGAACAGGCGAACCTGACTCACCGGGCTTTCTTTCCGGAGGACATTCAGGGCCAGGTGCTAAGCGCTAAGACGGTTTTATTGGAGGATGTCTGCTACATTAGCAAGGGGATGGTTGTACACGCGAACGAGCGTGTCGCACAAGGCCAGTTCTGTATGGAGGATGTTGTTTCTGAGCAAGCGGACCCAAATCACCCAAAACGCTTTGCCGAGGGCAAGCATCTGGACTTGTGGGTGCCTGCTTGCTATAAGTGGTTAGAGTGGGGTACGAAACGCGCACCGCGTCTGTTTAGTAGGCCAACATTTGCGCAACTCCATGAGGTTCCCGAAAAGATACTAGTTCAACGAAGCCCAGGACCTGATCCCAAGTGCTGTTATGATGAGAGGCAGATACACTTCACTGAAAGCAGTGTAGGATTTGTGTCGTGGTACCTCCTCTCTGGTGTGCGCAACAACTCCCTCAAGAAAACTGCCCGATATCTAAATGAAACTCCGCCTCGGCCGGACCTGAAGAAGCGGGAGGAATTGGAGGCGATAAGCCGCCGTTTTGCTGTCAAGTATTTATTGGCGGTAATGAATTCCTCGGTTGCCCGCGGCTTCCTACGGGTTAACCGCCGCAGCAACATTCACATTTACCCCGACGACTGGAAAAAGCTGCCGATTCCTGATGCATCTGCCGAGAAGCAAGCGGAGATAGTCAGTATAGTCGACCAGATCCTAAATGCTAAGCATAATAACGCCGATGCCGAAATTGCCACTTACGAAGTCCAAGTGGATCGGATGGTAACGTCACTCTTCAACTTGACTCCTGACGAGATCGCGATCGTGGAGGGGCGGGAGGCTGGGGTGAAGAAAGCGGCGGCTCCTGTCAAGCTGGTTAGGTCGGTCGCCGGTACGAAGAAATCTCGGAAGAGCATATTGGCAGAGGACCCCGATTTGGCGTAGTTGGAAAGAGGTTGATGAAAGAATATTCAGTTGGTGACGGTTTGTCACCAACTGCCGGATAAGAAGGAAAGAGGAATCGATATGGATCAACAAAAAGCGTTAGCCGTCTTTGAGGATTTCAAGATTCGCCGTCTCTATGATCCGAAATCGGAGAAGTGGTATTTTTCGGTAGTGGACATTGTGGCGGCGCTGATTCAGCAAAAAGATTTCCAAGCGGCGCGAAACTATTGGAAAGTTCTGAAGAACCGACTTAATAAAGAAGGAAGTCAAACGGTTACAAATTGTAACCGTTTGAAAATGGTGGCCGAGGACGGCAAGATGCGGAATACCGATGTGGCTGATCCTGAAACAATTATGCGAATTGTGCAGTCCATTCCAAGTCCGAAAGCGGAGCCGATCAAGCTATGGTTGGCCAAAGTAGGCTATGAACGAATTCAGGACATGGGTGATCCTGCCCGCTCCCTTGACCGCGCCCGTGAGTACTGGAAACAGCATGGAAGAAGCGAGAAATGGATCCAACAGCGGATGATGGGGCAGGAAACCCGCAACAAACTGACCGACTATTGGAAAGATCACGAGATCAAGGGCGAGGACGAGTACGCTATCCTAACCAATATCCATTCATCAGGAATGGAGCGGCGTTTCGGTCAAACAGCACAAATCCATGAAAGGGCTGAAGAGCCAGAACCTGCGCGACCACATGAGCGAAGCGGAACTGATTCTTACGGCTTTGGCTGAACTCTCCAGCCGGCAGATCGCTGAAAGCGTCGAGGCCACGGGAATGTCGGAAAACGCCGAAGCGGGCAGGAAAGGCGGCGGGATCGCCAAGAGAGCGCGCCGGGAACTGGAGGCGAAGACCGGGCGGAAGGTGGTCACCGGTGAAAACTTCCTGTCGCCGGGGAAGACAAACAAATCTTTGGGTGAAGGCGATGATAAATAAGGGAAGCCTATGCCATCGAACCTCTTCATAACCAATGGCGCGAGCGGCAATCTGGGGCAACGTTTACGGGAACTGATCTCGACGAGCCGCGAAATGCGGGCGCTGGTTGGGTTTTTCTATTTTTCCGGCGTCAAGGTGCTCTACGATGCCCTGCGCGCGAATCCGAACATCAAGCTCCGGGTACTCGTCGGCATGGAGGCAGAGGAACATGCTGGCCAGCTCCAGGAACTGATTCTGACCGATGAAGAAAAAAGCCGCGGCGAGACACAAGATGCCTATATCGAGAATCTCCGCCGCGCCCTTCGATCCGCCGCTTTGGACAAGCAGGCCTTCTACGACCGAGTCAGCGCCTTTGTCGAACTTATCCGTGAGGGGCGCCTGATTATCCGAAAGACGCGGGAACCCAATTACGCCAAGCTGTATCTCTTCGAAATCGCCGAGCCCTTCAATAAGGGCAAACCCGGCGTCTGGATCAGCGGCAGCAGCAATCTCACACTGCCCGGCCTGGAGTCGCAGGGAGAGCTGAACATCAATCTTTCGGACTTCGGCTTTGCAGAGGCGGGGGCCTACTTTGAGGAGCTCTGGCGCGATGCGGTGCCGCTGACGGAAAACGAGGCTGTCCGCCGGCGGATGCTCGAACTCATTGACCGTGCTTCCATCGTCGCGCCTGTTAGCCCGTTCGAAGCCTATCTCCTTGTTCTCCAGAACTACGTTCAGCACCGCACTTTGGCCGATCATGGCGGCCGCCTGAACCGTATCCTCGAGGAAGCCGGCTACACGCGCTACACCTACCAGATTGATGCCGTGAACCAAGCCGTCGCCACGCTGGACGCCTACAACGGCGTCATTGTGGCCGACGTGGTGGGCCTCGGCAAGACGATCGTCGCTTGCCTGATCGCCCGCCTTCGTGGCCGGCGCGGCATCGTCATCGCCCCACCCGGCTTGGTTGGGGATCACAATGCCAATACCGGCTGGCGCGCTTACCTCCGCCAGTTCAAGCTCCATGACTGGGAAGCCCGTTCCTGCGGCAATCTTGATGAGATTCGCGCCTGCGTTGAACAGGATCCCTCCTTCCGAACCGTCATCGTGGATGAAGCCCATCGATTCCGCAACCAGAACACCGAGGATTACGACGACCTCCTCCAGACTTGCAGAGGCAAAGAGGTCATCCTTCTTACCGCCACTCCGTTCAACAACCGTCCCGCCGATCTGCTTTCCCTCCTCAAGCTCTTTCTGCCACCGCGCAACAGCCCTCTTGTTCTCGATGGCAACATGGAAGCCGACTTCAAGGAATATAACGAGGCGTTCCGCTCCATCGGCTTCGTGTTGAAGAACATGAAGACCACCGATCCCGACAAACGCGGTGAAGTCATCCGCGCCTTGGAACGTCTGCGCATCCCGCTCACCCTGGAGGAGGCCCACTACAAGAAGATCAGGACGGAACTCAGTGCTCGCTCAGCCGCGGTTGCCCGAAAGATGCGCGCGGTCATCGAACCGGTCACCATCCGTCGGAACCGCCTCGATCTCAAAGGCAACCCGGACTACGCTTGCGAGCTCACAACCCTCTCCACCGTCCGACCGCCGGCCGAGCAGTTCTATGTTCTCACTAAGAAACAGAGCGAGTTTTACGACCGAGTCATCACCGACTACTTCGGCCCCGAAGGCCGCTTCCATGGCGCCATCTACCGCCCCGTTCAGTACGACATGTCGGGGGATCGCGAAGAAGCCCAACAGGCCAATATGTTCACTTTCATCCGGGGCCTCTTCGTGCGTCGCTTCGAAAGCTCCTTCGGTGCCTTTGCCGAGAGTCTCGAACATGCCATCACCATGCACGAGACGGTTCGGGACTTCGCAAAGGACAAAGGCAAGCTGCTCGTAAACCGCCTTCTCATGGACAAGATCCTCTCCTCGGAAACCGACGCGGAACAGGACGATCTCCTACAAAAGACCATCCGCTACCTCAAGCGGGAACAGAGGACCGGGCATGAACAGGTTTATGAACTCAACGACCTGCATTTCGATAAGGACCGTTTCTTCCGTGACCTAGCCGCCGACATCAAACTCCTCAAGCAAACCCAGGCGGAGATAAAGGAACTCAACCTGTTGATGCAAGATCCCAAGGCTCGGCGCATCATTGAAATCATACGCTCCGTTCTCGATCACTCATGCAAGGAGATCGCCGGCAAACAGAAACGCAAGGTCCTGATTTTCAGCGAGTTCGCGGATACCGTGGATCATCTCCAGGGCTACCTCGAAATCGCCTTACCCGGCAAAGTGCTTGTTGTGAATGAACGCCTCACCCGAGAGATGGACCGCACCGTTAAGGCCAACTTCGACGCTTCCTGGCCAGAAATTGAACAGAAAGACGACTTCCAGATTCTTCTCGCGACCGACCGGATGAGCGAGGGGTACAACCTGAACCGCGCTGGTCTAGTGATTAACTACGACATCCCCTGGAACCCAACCCGCGTCATCCAACGCGTCGGCCGCATCAACCGCATCGGCAAGAAGGTTTTCGACAACCTCTACATCTTCAACTTCTTCCCGACTGAACAGGGCTCGGATATCTACCGCAGCCGGCAGATCGCCGGCGAAAAGATGTTCCTGATACACTCCACGATCGGTGAGGACGTGAGGATTCTTGCCCCGGACGAGGAACCCACCGCCGCCGGACTGTTCCAGCGAGTCAACGCAGACGCTGAGGAACAGGAAGGAGAGAGTTTCCTCACCAAGGCTCAGCGTGAGCTACGGCGCCTAATCCAGACGTACCCCGAGGTTTTCGAGCGCATTGCCCAACTGCCGCCACGCGTTAAAACCGCTTCCCGGAACGCCCCGGAAGGCATCTACTTCTTCCGCCGCCGCGGCGCTGCGCTCTTCACCCTCCTGCAAACGATAGACGCTATCGTGCCCGCCACAGTCGAAGAAGGTCTTGAAGCCATCCGGTGCGAACCCGAAGAACCCCGCGTCGCTTTCAGCGATGTTTTCTGGTCCAAATACGGCGACCTTTGCGCTTACACGCGGCCACAGGAGCAGGAACCGCCTGCCTCCCAGAGCTGGGTCACCCGCGCCCGCAACCAACTAGCCGCGCTGCTTCCTTCGGTCCCCGAAACCCGCCGTCAGTTCATCGAACTCCTGATCGAGGACATCCAGTACTTCGGTACCCTATCCGAACGTGCCCTCCGCAAGATTGCTAAGCCGGACATCGCAAATCCTGAAGGTCTCCGGGAAATTGAAGAGCTCTTGGATGCACTTAAAGGTGAACTTGGACCGGACTATCTCGATGTTTACAAGAAAAAGGGAATTCAGGACCAGGTCATCATTACGGTGCAACAACAACCACAGCCCAGCGCAATATCCGGGGAGAGTTGAATAACGATTTCCACACTCCGCCCTCGCCTGCGAGGGGTACTTTGACCAGTCGGGAGAATAAAAGGGGCGCCCCGAAGGGCGCCCTTGGGTGATGGGTCGGCTGGGGCCTACTCCTTCTCCGGGTAGAACAGGGCGTTCAAGAGGAACTTATAGGTGCCGTGGCTTTGGGCCCGGCTCTGGCTGCGGATCCCGATCAGGATGAAGCGGCCTTCCTTGTACTTGGTGTCCACGACACAGGCCCGGCGGGCCAGGTTCTCCCCACCAAGCAGCCAGCCCGACAGCAGGATGTCGTCCTCGGGGTAAGCCCCCACCACCTTGCGGTCCCAATCGAACGGCGGGCTGGACGTGTCCAGGGCCAGGCTGTTGACGAACATGGCCGCGGCTTCCTTGGGCATTCCGTAGCCGATGGGCGTCTCGTTGTCGACCAGGATGCGCAGAATGGAGGTCGGGCAGAAGAACTTAGTCCGATCGACGCCGGACAGCCCGTTGCGGGCCGGGGCCCCGAACTCGCTTATGGCCAGGTCGCAGGCCCCGTTGAGAGTCACCACCCGGCCGCCCTTCTCCACGAAGGCCCGCAGGGCGTCCACACCCTCCTGGCCGATCCCGCCCTCGTACTCGGGCGGCGTCGTCGAGGTCGGGGGCCGGGATGACCCGCCCGGGGCGCCCATACCGCCGGGAGCGCCACCCGGCGCTCCGCCGGGCATGCCTCCGCGCTGGCCGGATTTGATGACCGCCGTGCTTTCGTCAGCGAAGACGATGACGTCGAAGTCCGTCCGCAGGTCGGGTTTCTTCTCCTTGGTCCCCTTGAGGCCCTCGTTGTGCAGGGTCTTGTAGGCGAGGCCCATGTCGTCGAAGAGATAGCGGGTCCAGCCTTCGTCGGCGTTGCCGCGCCAGGACTGATAGAGGCCGATCCGGGGGAGCTTGAGGCCGGCCTTGGCCAGGCCCTCCACGTCGGGCAGATCGAGGACGGCGAGATGATGCTTTTCCAGGAGGGCGGGCAGGGCCGTCTTGACTTCCGGCGTGCTGCGGATGACGAAGCTCCCGGCCGGCACCTCGATGCCCTTGATGACCGTCCTGGACTTGGTCCGCCAGGCTTCGGCCTTGGCTTCCTTGAGAAGAGCGAAGGCCACGGAGAAGGAGGCGTTGACCCGGGCATCGAGGGCGAGGTAGGCCGCCTTGCCCTGGCCGGCCGGTGTCTTGGGGTAGGGCACTTCGTCCAGCTTCTCCAGCCTGGCCTCGAAGGCCTCCCCGATCTCGTCGCAGGAGACGCCCATCTGCAGCGGCAGAGTCCAGCCGGCGTTGTCGTAGGGCGGCTGGGGAGGCCCGCCGGGATATTGGCGGATGTCGGGGTACTTCTGCTTCTCCAGCAGGGCCCAGGCGTAGGGCTTGTAAGGCTGAGCCATGAGGACGACGAAGGCGCCGGCGCCGTAGAGGCGGTTGCCGACCATGAAGTCGGCCTTGGCCCGATGGATCTCCACTCCGCCGCGCATCAGTACGTCCAGCATCCGGAGCATGGTCGGGACATCGTGCTGCTTGGCCGGAATGACGAAAGCGTAGGGCTGGCCCTTATCGGTCCTCTCGACGGCATCCTTGGACATCCGCCAGAAGTTCAGGAGCAGCTCCTCCTTGTGCAGGGCGGCGGCTTTGAGCAGGCCTTCGGCCATGATGATCTCGTACTCGACGATGTCGCGCAGGCGCCACCAGCCGCCGGGCCAGGGATCCACGAAGTCCATCATCTTCTCGACGTAGGATTTGGGGATCTCGTTGGGCTCGATGAACAGCGGCGTGGCCAGGCGAACCGAGGCGGCCTCGCTGAGGATGCCGATGACGTTGTGGAGCCAGGGCGTGTCGTCCCCGGCCCCGATATACCAAGCCGTGTAGCTGCGGCCGTTGACGATGCCGCTTTTGCCGGCCTGCTGCAGGTCGTAAGCCATGGAAGTGCCCAGCAGGTTCTGGGTCCGCCAGACCAGGGGGTGGATGTTGGGCAGCGGCGGATCCATCATCGGCGGGATNNGAACAGGCGACCGCCGTTGGAGCCCTGCTGGTGCTGGTCCAGGTGGATCTGGGGCAGCCAGTCGCGATAGAGGACCTGGCCGATAGCCCGGGTCTCGGCCAGGTTCTGCATGTACCAGTCGCGGTTGTTGTCGTGGCCGGCGTAGTAGTGGTAGAGCCAGGGCATGGAGCCGGCTTCGAATTTGGTCCCGATGTATTTCTTGTACCAATCGACGACCATCTGCGTGCCGTCGGGGTTCGCGCTGGGGACGAGCAGGAGGACGACGTCGGAGAGAATTTTCTTAGCGTCGTAGGGCGTCTTGCCGGCCACCAGGTTGTAGGCCAGCTCCATCGCCGCCTGAGAGGCGCCGATCTCGGTCGAGTGCTGGCTGCAGGAGACCAACACGATGGCCTTGCCTTCGCGGGCCAGAGCCTGGGCCTCGGCGGCCGGGGTCAGGCGAGGATCGCGGAGCCTGCGGGCGATCTCCTGCCAGCGGTCCAGCCGGGCCAGGTTGGCCTCGGTCGAGACGGCGGCCATGATCATGGGCTTCTTCAGCGTCGTCTCGCCGATGGTGAAGAGCTTGAGCATCGGCGACTCGGCGTCCAGCTTCTCGAAATAGGCCTTGATTTGGGCGTAGTCGGCCAGCTTCCGGTTCGCGCCGACTTGGAAACCGAGGAATTTGTCCGGCGGCGTCTGGGCGGCCGCGGCAGCCGACAGGGCGAGTACGGTTAGGATGGAACCGAGGAATCGGCGCGTGCGGGTCATGGCGGCCTCCGGGGATTCGGCGTTGGTCACGGGATTCTAACGACAGTACCGGCGCTAAGTCAATTTGGTTGAAGCTGTTTTCCCCGAAGGGGCTATTCCAGCGTCGCCATACCCCGCACGATCGAGGGGACGGTCGTGTGGAGGTCGAAGACGACGATCTCGTTGCGGCCGGCCTTCAAGAACGTGGCCGGGCAGTAGAGCCGCTTCTGGGGGCCGATGTCCCAGTAGCGGCCCAGGTTGTGGCCGTTGACCCAGAGGACGCCCTTGCGCCAGCCGCGCATGTCGAGATAGGTGTCGCCCGTCTTCTCCAGCTCAAAGACGCCGCGGAAGAACACCCCGGGCCTGGCCTCATAGCCCTGCGGGCCCGGCGCGACCGGCTTGTACTTCAACCCGGCCAGGAAGGCCGCATCCATGGGCAGAGGGAAGGCCTGCCAATCCATCAGGGTCATGCCGTTGAGGGTGACCCGGTCGGTGATGCCTTTGCGGTCGATCATGTGCTGGCTGAAGTTGATTCGGCCCATGGCCTCGACCAGGATGTCGAGCGACTTGGGCGCGGCTTCGGCCTGGGGGATTTCGAGGGTGTCTTCCTTCCTGGCCCGGCTCAGCGAGCCGAGAAGCCTGCCGTCGGCATAGATGTTGGCGTAGTCGTGAAGCTCCCAGATCTTCAGCTTGCCGGAGTAGTGGCCGCGGAAGGCCGTCCGGTAGAGGATGAAGCCGTGGCTCTGGCCCAGGTACTCCATGGGCTTGGTCTGGGGCAGGGCGACGGGCGCAGGCAGGTGGTCGAACAGCGAGGCGCTCTCGGTGAAGGCGATGGTGGCGATCTCGATGACAGGAAGCGGCGCGGGCGGCTCCGGGATCGAAGCGCCCTCCGGCTGGTAGCGGGCCAGCAGGTCGCGGATGGCGAAGTACTTGGGCGTCGGCCGGCCCATCTCGTCCAGCGGCGCGTCGTAATCGTAGCTGGTCACGTCGGGCTGGTAGGCTTCGCCCATGTTGGCCCCGGCCCAGAAGCCCCAGTTCGTGCCCCCGTGGAAGACGTAGAGGTTGAAAGACTTCTTGCGGGACAGCAGCCATTGCAGGTCCTTGAGGACATCCTCGGTCTTGGCCCGGGCCCAGGGCTCGCCCCAGTGGGTCAGCCAGCCTGGGTAGAGCTCGCTGCAGAAGACCGGAACGTTGCGCCCCAGCTTCTCGGCTTCGGCGAACTCGCGCTCGCTGGCGGCCGGGTCGAGGCCGATCGCACAGCCGGGGAGAGAGCCGGCCTCGAGCATGTATGGAGTGGCGCCGTCGGCCGTGTAGAAGGGAATCTCGATGCGGTTCTTCTCCCAGAGAGCCTTGAGGGCCAGCATGTAGCCCCGGTCGTTGCCATAGCTGCCGTATTCGTTCTCGATCTGGACCATCAGGACGGGCCCGCCCTTGTGAACCTGGAGCGGCCGCAGGAGAGAGGCCAGCTTGGCGATGTAGCGCCCGCAGGCCTCCATGTAGCGCGGATCGAGGCAGCGGATCTTGATGTCCGGCGTGCGCAAAAGCCAGATGGGGAGGCCGCCGAAATCCCACTCTGCGCAGGCGTAGGGGCCGGGGCGGACGACGACCCAGAGGCCGGCTTCCGCGGCCGTCCTGATGAAGGCGGCCAGGTCGTTGCGACCGGAGAAGTCCCACGTCCCGGGCTCCGGCTCCAGCAGGTTCCAGAAAACGTAGGTGCAGACCGTGTTCAGGCCCATGGCCCGGGCTTTCAGCAGGCGGTCCTTCCAGTACTCGCGGGGGATGCGCTGGAAGTGCATCTCGCCGGCCATCATCTGGAACGGCTGGCCGTCCAGGAGAAATTCCTGGCCGCGGAAGCCGAAGAGATGGATTCGTTCGGGCATCCTCCCCTGGGAACGGCGCTCGACGGCCAGAATCTGGGCCGGGGCGGTGAGCGGAGTGGAAAGACGGCCGGAGGATCCCGCCGGGCCGCCGGCCGGGATGTCGGCCGAAGCGGCCCGGACCGGAAGCGGCGTGAGGGCCAAGCCGAGGGCGAGAATCAGAACCGGGGCTTTTCTCATCGGGGACTCCTCGGGCGCGTTAGACGCCCAGCCGGCAGATTTCTGTATAACACAGCCCTGCCCGGAGCGAAAGGGAAGGGGTTGACCGTTGCCATGGGGGATATGGGCGAGATGGAGTGGACCGCCAAGCGGGTGGTCAAGAAGTAAGCTTCCCGCTTCCCCTCAATCCTGCGAGTCGATGCCGATGTCCCCAAGTGCGAGCTTGAAGAAATTCGCCCCCGCGGGGAACAAAACGGGGCGCTCAAACGCAATTACCTAGACGGGATTCAGAAGAGTTGACGAGTTGCGCCTTTATGGTTATAATATAGTTATAACCTGGAGGTTGTTATGATCAAGCAGCTCCGTAAAGTCGGCAACAGCAATGCTTTGATCCTTGACAAGCCGATATTAGAGCTCCTCGGCTTGGAAGAAGAGGGCCAGGTTCAGCTCACCATTCAGGACGGAAACCTGATCGTCACGCCTGCGCGACCTCAGCTCGTCCGAGCCGAAGAGATGGCCGAGAAGCTCGACTATGTCATGAAGAAGCGTGCCGATGTCCTGCGGCGGCTAGCCAAGTGAAGCCGCCGGTCGTCTTCCGGTCGGTCGACGTCGTCCAGAAGATCCATCGCCGGGTCATTGAGGAATTTGGAGGAGACCCCGGCTTGCGTGACCGTGGACTGCTGGAGTCTGCCGTTGCCATGCCGCAATCCACATTCGGCGGGGTTGACCTTCACGTAGGATTACCGGAGAAAGCGGCGGCATACCACTTCCATCTATGCGCCAATCATCCATTCATCGACGGCAACAAACGTGTCGCCGTTGCGGCGGCCGAAGTCTTCTTGCTCATCAACGGACACGAGCTGTCGGCAAGCGACCATGATGTCGAGGATCTCACGCTGGGCGTAGCTGCGGGGAGGTTGTCCAAAGATCAGGTGATTGAGTTCTTCGCCAAGTTCGTCAAGGAAACGTGAGTATGAGGATCTGATCGAACCGCCTCAATCCCGCGAATCGCGGATGAGGAGCAGCCGGACGAGCTGGAGCACGGCCATGGTCGTGGCCGCGACATAGGTCATGGCCGCCGCCGAGAGGACTTTACGGGCCCCGCCGGCCTCGTCCGGGGAAAGGATGGCCCGCTCCGTCAGCAGGGCCACGGCCCGGCGCGAGGCGTTGAACTCGACCGGCAGGGTGATGACGCTGAAAAGCACGGCCAGGGCAAAGAGCAGGATGCCGATGTCCATCAGGACGCTCGGGCCTTGGCCGCTCATGATCAGGCCGATGAAGAACAACGGGAAGGCCAGAGTCGAGCCGATATTGGCCACCGGGTAGAAGCCGTTGCGGAGCATCAACGGAGCGTAATGGTCGTGGTGCTGGAGGGCGTGGCCCGCCTCGTGGGCGGCGATGCCCAGGGCGGCCAGGGAGCGGCCGTCGTGGACGCCCTCGGACAGGCGCAGGACCCTTTTTCGGGGATCGTAATGGTCGGTCAGCTGGCCGGCCACCCGCTCTATGGCCACGTCGCCGGCCCCGCCGTACTGCAGGAGGGAGGCGGCCGCCTGCGCGGCGGTCAGGCCGGAGGCCGCGGCGACCTTGGCGTATTTGGCGTAGGTGCTCTTGACCTTGGCCTGGGCGATCAGAGCCAGCAGAAGCGCCGGCACAAGGAGGATGAAAGTCCAGTCTCCGAAATACATGGTGGTCTCCTATCGTCGAACTTATAAGATAAGCGGGCCGGAACCGGCTGTCAAATCGAGGGGAGCGGCGCGGATTCGTTTGACAATCCCTGGGTCCGCCGCTACCATGGTCGGGCCAGGAAAGAGCAAGAGAATGCCGCGGATTCGAATCTTCTCTCCGTCCCCATCAGCGATGGCGGTCCTCCTGATCCTGTGCCTGGGAGCGGGCGTCCTGACGGCCCAGGCCCAGGAAAACGACGCCGCGGCCCTGCTGCGCCAGGCCGACGGCTATTACGCCAAGGGCGACTACAGGCTGGCCATAGGCACTTACCTCGAAGCGGCCGCTCTGTCGCGCTCCCGCCTGACTCAATCGGGGGCCTATTTCGGGCTGGCTGTCTGCTACTTCTACGAGAGGGATATGGCCAATTCGGTCAAGTGGATGAGGCAGACGGCCCAGGTCGATCCGAACAAGGAAATCTCGGAATCGTTTTACCCCAAAGCCTTCGTCGACCTCTTCCGAACGGTGCGGGATGAGGTCCGGGCCAAGGGCCTGCCGGCCGAGGAAGCTGCAGCCGCCGCGGAGCCCGAGCGTCCCGCGCAAAAGGCTTTGGAGCCGCCTCCGGCAGGGGGGGAGCGCGCCTGGGAGAAAGACGTCCAGACGGAAGCGCCCGTCGCGGCTCCGAAGCCGAAACCGCGGCGAACCCGCCGGGAGGAGTTGGACCCGTCGCCCCTGTCGCTGGCCACGCTGTTCAAGGGCGGCCATTGGGAGATCAACGTCCACACCGGAAGCTGGACGATCGATCCAGTCCTGGGCTTGTTCAAAGACCGGCTTCTCGACGAGATGAGCGAGGAGCTGCAGATCCAAATGGTCAAAAAGCTGGGCCAGACCTATTCCGGCCTGATCAAGGCGGTCTACACGCCGACCCTGGAGCTCGACTCGGGCGGCGGCAACTACGGACTGGAGCTTCGCTACTACAACCGCGGCTGGGCCGGCACCTTCAGCTTCGGCGTGTCGTTGGAGAAAACCCGCATCCGGCTGTCCATGAACGGCTCGGCCGAGCAGACCTTCACCAACGGGGCCAAAGCTTCGGCCGAGGCTTCGGCGGCCCTGGAGACCTCGCCCCTGTCGACCAACTTCGGCTTCCGCTGGGAGCTGGGGCACGGCCGCCTGAAGCCGTTCATCAGCCTCGGCTTCGGCTTCGCCTCGTTCAGCGGCACGGCTGATTACGCCTATTCCGGGACCTACCAGCTGGGATCGATCCAGGACACATTCTCCGATGAGGATACCCAGACCTTCGAGGAGCTCTCGGAGAGCATCGACTTTGCCATCCCCCAGAACATCCTCATCTTCCAGCTCGGGCTGGGACTGAAGCTGGACATCCTCAAGAGCCTGTCCCTGCTGGCCGAAGCCGGCATCTGGGACGGACTGCTTCTGCGCGGCGGCCTCGCCTGGCGCTTCTGATTGGGCTATAATAGCCTCTCGGCCGTGCTAGACGGGGAGCCAGCGGTGCCCTGTAACCCACAACCCGCTACAGTGGGGTCGACGCCCCGACCGAGGCCGGGCCTTTTCCGAAGGCGTCTCCGAAAGCGGCGCTGACGGCGGGGCCCCGGGCGAAGCGCCGCCCGCCAACCCCGCCAGGACCGGAAGGGAGCAACGGTAACGGGAGGGCGTCTTGTGCGCCGGGTCACTCCGCCCGAGCCGGCTCCGGAGTCAGCGCGGGGGAGGAACGGTCGAAGCGGGGCGCACGGCCGTTTCCCTTTTTCGGCCCTCCTGTCGGGGACGGGCTTGTCCGCTCCCGGTCTTCTCCATGGAACCCCAATTTCCCTTTGGCTTCTCCCCGGGCCGCCGGTATAATCACGCCGGATCTTGCGGCGAGGGAGAAGCGCATGAAAAGGCGATCGGGACCTCTCGGCGGACTGTTGCTCCTGGCGGTCGGGGTCAACGCCCTGGCCGCGTCCCCCCTTCTTTTCGACCGGGCGGAGTATGCCGCCAGGCGCGGCAGGCTGCTGGACAGGATCGCCGACGGGATTGCGATCATCCAAGGCGCGGCGGCTTCCCCCTCCGACCGGGCCTTTCGGCAGGGCCACGATTTCGCCTATCTCACGGGGGTCGGGATTCCCGGCGCCGTCCTCGTCCTCGACGGCACCCGGCGGGAGAGCGTGCTGTTCTTCACCATGAGCGAGAAAGAGGCGGAGGGGCAGGGGCTCCCGCTCGAGCTCGTCCGGGGCCCCAAGGAAGCCACGGGGATCGACCGGATTCTCCCGGCCGATCAGTTCGGCCCGTTCCTGGCCGGATTGAGTCAGCGCGTCCGGGTATTCTACACGCCGTTCAAGCCGGAAGAGATCGGTCCCGAGAACAGCAACGAGAAGTTCAACGCCCTGCAGAGGACGATGACGCTCAATCCCTGGGACGGCCGGCTGACTCGGGAGCTTCAGTTCGTCAGGCACCTGCGCGATAAGTTTCCCCAAGTGGATGTCCGGGATTGCTCGGCTCTGGTCTGGGATCTGCGCAAGATCAAATCGTCCGCCGAGATCGAGGTCCTGCGCCGCGCCGGACGCATCGGGGTTCTGGCCCACAACGCCCTGATCCGGACGACCTGTCCCGGCCTCTCGGAGAAGGCCCTGGAGGCCGTTTTCGAGTTCGTTTGCCGCCGGGAAGGGGCCGCGGACATGGCCTACGCGCCCATCCTGATGTCCGGCAAGAACCACGCCTTCGGACACTACCACGCCTACGACCGGACCCTGAAGGCCGGGGACCTCGTCATCCTGGATGCGGGGCCCGACTACGCCGACTATCGCGTGGACATCTCGACGACGTTCCCGGCTTCAGGCGTCTTCAGCCCCCGACAAAAGGAGCTCTACGAGGCGGCCCTGGCCGTCCGGGACGTGTGCCTTCGGAATTACCGCCCCGGAGTCTCCTTCCGGCAGGTCGGCGCCGCCGTCGAGGCCATGCTCAAGGAGAGGAAGCTCGACCGGTTCGTCCAGGATTTCCGCGGCATCATCCGCTACGGCGGCTACAACCACATGGTCGGCCTGGCCACGCACGACGCCATGGGGACGTTCGCCGGCCCGGATGAAGTCCTGGCGCCCGGATATGTCTTCGCCTGCGACATCCAGCTCTTCCGCCTCGAGGAGGAGATCGGTATCCGGATCGAGGACACTGTGGTCATCACCGAACAGGGGTGCGAAAACCTCTCGCTCGGCGTCCCCCGGACGATCGCGGAGGTCGAGGCCCTGATGAAGACGGGTGGGTTACTCCAGATAGACGGCGGCGCGCCCGCGGCGCCCGGAAGAAGGTGAGAAAATGAGACGAACAGCCTTCATCGCCCTTTTGGCCCTGATGGCGGCCATCCCGGCCTCCGGCCAGGCCGTGGACTGGTCCCGGAAGACGCTGCAATCCGAGCGCAGCCGCACCTACGACGCCCGGCATTACCTGGTCAAGATCACGCTCGACCTCGATCAAAAGAGCTTCAAGGGCTCCGCCACGATCACAGTGGCGTCGTTGCGGGAGGGCTTGGAGGCCTGCGTCCTGGACGCCGAAGAGCTTACGGTGACGTCGGTCCTCAGTGACGACGGCCGGCCCCTGTCTTTCGAGCAGACGGATAAGGAGCTCACCATCCGCCTGCCGCGGGCCTGCCGATTCGGAGAGGAGACCTCGTTCACCTGCTTCTATCATGGCCGAGACCCGAAGATCGGCCTGAAGTTCGTGTCCGAGACCGCCGACCATCCCCAGCTGGTCTACTCGGACTCCTTCCCCGAGAACGTCCACCACTGGTTTCCGTGCTTCGACTACCCCAACGATAAGGTCACCAACGAGATCGTGGCCACGGTCAAGGCCGGGCTCAAAGTGGCTGCGAACGGCCGGCTCGTCAGCGTGATCGAGGACAAAGCGGCCGGGACGGTGACGTACCATTGGTCGCAGGATCTGCCCCACTCGACGTACCTCATCTTCCTGGCGGCGGCGCCGTACGTCGTCGTCCGGGATTCCTACGGCACGCTGCCCGTCAATTATTGGGTCTATCCGCAGGACGAAGCCAAGGTCAAGCCGACCTACGGGAAGACGCCGAAGATGATCGAGTTCTTCAACAGGATCTACGGCTACGACTATCCCTGGCAGAAGTACGACCAGGTCTCGGTGCCGTCCGGCGGGGGGGCCGAGAGCACCTCGGCCACGGCCATGACCCATCGGATCATGGTTGACGAGAAAGGGGAGCCCGATTTCCCGGCCATCGGCATCGTCTCCCACGAGCTGGCCCATCAGTGGTGGGGCGACCTGATCACGCTCCGCAGCTGGGCCCACACCTGGCTCAACGAGAGCTTCGGCACGTATTCCGACTACCTCTACCATCGCTACGAGATGGGGGACGATGATGGCGCGCTCAACCTGCAGGCCAAGCTCAACGCTTACCTGCGGGAAGCCAAGACGCGCTACATCCGGCCGATCGTCTCGGACCGCTACGACGCGCCGGGCGACATGTTCGACTCGCACACTTACCCCAAGGGCGCCCGCGTCCTGCACATGCTCCGCTCGCTCCTGGGCGACGAGCCGTTCTTCAAGACGATCCGCCATTTCCTCCACCGCTACGCCTTCGACGCCGTCGACACGGCCGACTTCATCCGCTCGGTCAAGACCGTCACGGGGCAGAACCTGGATTGGTTCTTCGACCAGTGGCTGTTCAAGCCCGGCCACCCGGTCCTCGAGGTCGAAAGCCGTTGGGATCCGGCCGGGAAGATCGTCCGGCTCAAGGTGGCCCAGGTGCAGGATTTTTCCCGGGGCGTGCCCATTTTCCGACTCCCCGTGTCCATCAAGCTTGTGACCGCGGGCAAGACGGACCTCCGGAAAGTTTGGATCGACGAGCGAGAGGAGACGTTCGAGCTGCCCCTGGACGAGAAGCCCCTGCTCGTCCGGTTCGATGAGGACAACGTTTTGATCAAGGAGATTTCTTTCCCGAAGGAGCGTGATGAGCTTCTCTATCAGCTACGGCACGACGACGTGATCGGCCGGATGGAAGCGGCCGCGGCGCTTCAGGCCGGCGGGCCGGATGCGGCCGTCGTCGCGGAGCTGGCCGAGAGCCTCCGGACCGACCCGTTCTGGGCGGTCCGCAAGAGCTCTCTCGAGACTCTGGCCAAGATCAAATCCGGGATCAGCCCCGATGTCTTCAAGAAGGCCTGCCTGGACCCGGATTCCCAGGTCCGGGCGGCGGCGCTCGTCGCCCTTGGCGACCTCAAGGATCGCAAGCTCGTCGGCTTCTACAAAGGTCTTTTCCAGAAGGACGCGAGCTACCGGGTCCAGGCCGAGGCTCTCACGTCCATTGGGAAGACCGGCGATCCCTCGGCGGCGCCGTTTCTCAAGCAGGCCGCGGCGGTCCCGTCCTACCGGGATATGGTGCGCAGGGCGGCCGAAACCGCCTTGAAGCAGCTCGGGGGGCAACAGCCCTGAAGAAGGGTTCTACTCCCATCTCCGGGCGGGACGGATCGGGGTATCGTCCCGGCTGCCGGGGTCCAGTTCCCGGCGTCAGCGCGCGATCGCCTTGGCAGCTGCGGCCGGGTCCTGGCCGGCGGACAGAGGCTTAAGGATCAGCGAGTAGGAATAGTCCTTCGCGCCCAGCCTGTACTGGGGGTGCGTCTGGGCGCCCCAGGAATCGTCGCCGCCTACGCCCATCTGGCCGTAGTCCAGGTGGAGGGAGACGAAATCACGCTTGGCGATGTCGACGGGATGCTTGGCGCCGCGCACGTCCTGGGTCAGATCCTCGGCGGTGTACGGCAGGGCGCTGAAATCGAATTGCGGCAATCCGACGGCCAGAAGCCCGGATCCGTCGGGAGCGGTCAAGGCCGCCCAGCGGCAGTCGGTCTTGTTGCCGTACTCCTGGATGCTGACGTAGGGGATGAGCGTCCGGTCGACGGCCGCTTTGAAGACGCCGACGAAAGCCGAGGCCTTGCGGTCGATGTAGCTGTCGTGCGGCCCGCGGCCGAACCAGCGCACGTCATTGAGGTCCTTGGGCAGGGCCAGGGAAAGGCCGACGCGGGGGATTTCGGGCACGGAACGGGTCTTGGGGGATAAAGCCGCCTCGATCAAAAGCTCGCCCGAGGGGCGGACGGTATAGGTCAGATGGCAAAGGCTCGAAACGTCGGGAAGATCGTACACCACGGCCACGCGGAACCCGTCGCCGGCGGGGCCTGACTGGATATCCTTCATGGCGCGGTTGCGGCCGGCCTTGCGCCAGACGGCTAGGCGCTTGTCCATCCGGTTGCCGAAGTCATTGTCCGTGGGCGCCCGCCAGAACTCCGGCTCCGGTCCGGAGACAAGCAGATCGCGCCCTTGGTGGCGCCAAGAGGCCAGCGAACCGTCCCGGAAATCGAATTCGATCTGGAATCCATCGCCGATGACCCGCGCGCCCGTGATGGGGTACTCGACGGCCAGGGCGGTCTTCTGCAGCGAGGCGGGGGCCGACTTCGCGACGGGCTTGGCCGGCGCGGCCGGCGCCGACGGGGCGGGCGGGACGGTCGGCACGGGTGGGGACGAAGGACGCGGCGTCGTGCCGGCCGGGCCGATCTGGAACTGTTCGCGGGCCAGGACAAATC
>DFYJ01000122.1 GCA_002383325.1 Candidatus Aminicenantes bacterium UBA4085 | reverse complement strand
CGTCGGGGAACTCCCCGGCCCGCATGCGGCGGAAGAGATCGAGGTTTTCCTCCACGCTGCGGCCGCGATAAGGGCTTTCCTTCCCCGGCTTGGTCAGGGTGCCGCGGGTCTCGGTCACCTGTTCGGCGCTCAGGTCGCAGACGTAGGCTTGGCCCTTGCGGATGAGGTCCTCGGCGAATTCGACCAGCTTCCCGTAGTAGTCCGAGGCGTAGTACTCCCGATCTCCCCAGTCGTAGCCCAGCCAGCGGACGTCCTCCTTGATCGAGCCGACATACTCGATCTCCTCCTTCTCCGGGTTGGTGTCGTCGANNAGCCGTTGGGCTCGGGCGGGAAGCGGGTCGCGACCCGTCCGCCGTTTTTTCCGGCGGCCCGGTCGGCCTCGACGATGTCACGGATGAAATGGTCCTTGGGCTTGGCTTCGCTCATTGCGCGGCTTCCTTCATGCGGCGGAGGACGGCTTCCCGCCCCAGCAGCTCCATGATCTCGAACAGGCCGGCCCCGCGGGTTTTCCCGGAGACGGCCAGGCGGGCCGGATGGATCAGGGCGGCGGGCTTCATCCCCTTCTCTTGGGCCAGGTCGCGGCAGAGCGCCTCGATCGCATCATGCCGCCAGTCGTCCAGCCCGGCCAGCCGGTCGGCGAAGAGGGACAAGGCGGACCGGCCCTCCGGGGTTCCAAGGTGCTTGGCCCAGCCTTCCGCCTCGCGGGCGAAGTCGTCCTTGAAGAAAAAATCGGCCATCTGGCCGAACTCCCGCAGGGTCTTGATCCGAATGCGATATTGCTCGGCCGCCTGGACCATCCGGTCCGGCGGCAGGCGGTTCGGATCCAGCCCGTCGGCCCGCAGCTGAGCCGCGATGAGGTCGGCGAACTCGCCCGCCGGAAGCTTGAGAACGTACTCGCCGTTCATCCACTTCAGCTTCTGGGCGTCGAACTTGGCCTGAACCCCGCTCATGTCCTCGATGCGGAAGATCTCCGCCGCCTCCCGCAGGCCCAGGATCTCCCGACCGCCGGGAGGGGTCCAGCCGAGGAGGACGAGGTAATTGGACAGGGCCGCCGGCAGGAAGCCCTCGGCCTTGTACTCGGTCACGGAGACGCCGCCGTGCCTCTTGCTCAGCTTGGACCCGTCCGGGCCCAGGATGAGCGGCATATGGCCGAAGCGGGGCAGGTTCCAGCCGAAGGCCTCGTAAAAGAGGATCTGCTTGGGCGTGTTGGAGATGTGATCGTCGCCCCGCAGGATGTGAGTGATGCCCTGGGCGGCATCGTCGATGACGCAGCAGAAGTTGTAGGCCGGTGAGCCGTCGGACTTGATCAGGACCTGGTCCTTGATCGTCTCGGTCTCGACGGCGATGCGGCCGTGGATGAGGTCGTCGAAAGCCACCGTCCGGCCGGGCGCGACCCGGAAAAGGATGGCCTCCCCCTCCCGATAGGCCGCCCCGAGGGCCACCAGCTCCTCGGCTTTGGCCCGGTAGAGATCGAAGCGGGCGCTCTGGTGGATGGGATCGCCGTCCCAGTCCAGGCCCAGCCAGCGGAGATCCTCCAGGATCTCGTCCAGGAAGCGCTGCTCCGAACGGACCTTATCCGTGTCCTCGATCCGCAGCAGGAAGCGCCCGCCGCGGCTGCGCGCCGCCAGCCAATTGAAGAGGGCCGTGCGGGCTGAACCCAGGTGCAGGAAGCCGGTCGGACTGGGCGCAAATCGAACAATGACCTTGTCGTCCACTTGGAAACCTCAGCGGGGCTTGAAACGGGAGGGCCGGGCCTCCTCAATCTCGAAAATATAGCATATCTGGACCGACGATGCCAACCCTTCAGGCTCCCCTCCGGGGAGGCGGCGGCAAGCCGGGGGGCCCTGCTCGTGTTATAATGACCGGCCATGATCATCCGCCCAGCCCGCTCCGAGGACCGTCCAGCGGTCCGGGACCTGTCCGGCCGTTTGGGGCTGGACTACCCGGACATGGAGGGTGACCGCTTCTGGGTGGCCGCCGAAGACAGCCGCATTCTCGGCCTGGTCGGCCTCAAGGACCGCGGCGACTGCCTGGAGCTCGTCGGGCTCGGCGTGGCGCCGGAGGCCCGCTCGGCCGGCCTGGGGGCCGGTCTGATCGAGGCCCTGTTTGCCGCCGCGGAGGCCGATGTCTGGCTGGCCACCCTCATTCCCGGCTTCTTCGCCCGCTCCGGCTTCCGCCCGGCCGAGGCCTCCCCGGCCGGCATGATCAAGGATCCCGCCTGGTGCGAAGGCTGTCCGCGCACCGGCTGCACGGTCATGGTCCGGAGGCGGACGTGAGCCTTCCGGTCTACCCCGCTTTCAAGACCCTGGAGCTCGAGGACCGCGAGGCGCTCCAGCCCTTCTTCCGGAGCTTTCCGCTGGAAGTATCCGAGTCGACCTTCGCCAACCACTTCATCTGGCGGCGCTTCGACCGGCCCCGCTTCACCACCATCAACGGCAACCTCTGCCTCCGCTTCGCGCCGCCCGATCAGCCGGCCTACTTTCTCCAGCCTCTCGGCGACAGCGACATCCCCGGCACCATCGCCGCATGCCTGGCCGCGGCGCCGCGACTGTCGCGCATCACCGCCTCCTTCGCCGAGCGCTGGTGCGGGGGCCTGCGCTGCGCGCCGGACCGGGACGACTTCGACTACGTGTATCGGACGGCTGATCTCATCGAGCTGAAGGGCAAGCGCTACGACGGCAAGCGGAACCGGATCAAGAAGTTCGAAAAGTCCCACGCCTGGCGCTATTTTCCGATAGGCTCCTCGGATCTGGACTCCTGCCGGAGCCTGTTCCAGGAATGGCTGGCGGCCAGGGACGAGACGGGCGGAGCCGTCGATGCCCAGCAGGATGCCATCCAAGAAGCCCTGCTCCACTACAAGACCCTGGATCTGATCGGCGGGGCCATCGAGACCGAGGGCGCCCTGGCCNNCATCGAGATCGTCAACCCGCGCTTCGAGGGCCTGGCTCAGCTGATGAACCGGGAGTACGTCCGCCGGGAGTGGGCCTCGACCGAGTTCATCAACCGCGAACAGGACCTCGGGATTCCCGGCCTGCGACGGGCCAAGCTGTCCTACCATCCCGACCATCTGGTCGAGAAGTACCACATCCTCGGCTAAGCCGGGGTTGAGCGCAGGCGTTCGATCATGCGGACGTACTGGTCGGCGTCGAATTTGCGCCGCAGGCCGGCCGCGTTCATCGAACGGACCGTCCCGAAAACCGGCCGCGACGNNTCGTGCTTGCCGAAGCACCAGGCCACGCCGGCAAAGCCGTTCGGGCCGCGTCCGTCCAGCTCGTACTTGTTGTTCAGAGCCAGGGCGATTCGGAAGGCCGTCTCGGCCGAGCGGCTCCACTCCAGGATCTTCTTGCCCCAGTACATGCGCATGTAGCCGTGCATCTTGCCGGTGATGCGCATCTCGTCTTGGGCGGCATTCCAGTAGGGATCCTGCGTCCGGGCCTCCTCCAGCTCGCGCGGCGTGTAGAGGGCCGGCCGCGCGTCGGCGGCATGCCCGGCCAGGGCCGCCCGGGCCCAGGCGGGGACAGCCTCCCATTGATCGTAGCCGGGGTTGTAATGGACGAAGTTGAGGCTCAGCTCCCGCCTCACCAGCAGCTCCTCCAGGAACGGCTCCACCCCCGGCCCGCCCGCTTCCATCGCCGCCCGGGCCGCCTGCAGCGGCGAGATCTGGCCGAATTGCAGGTAGGGACTCAGGTGGGATTGAGCATCGAGAGTGGGGATGTTGCGCAGCTCCGCGAAATGATCCAGCCGGTCCTTGAGGAACCGCCTCAGGCGGCCGCGGGCTTCGGACGGCCCGCCGGCGAAGAAACGGGTCCGCTTGACGCTGCGATCGATCGGCAGCCCGGCCAGGACGGTCTCGGGATCCTTTAGATCCAGGGAGTCGAGCTCCAAGCCCAGCGAGTCGCGGCGCGGCTTGCGCTCAGGCAGGGCCTTGAGGAACTCATCCCGGAGGGCCCTCATCTTAGGCCGAAAAGTCGCGGCGCTCCACTCCTCCTTGGGCGAGGCGGTCTCCACGGGAACCACGGCATCGGTCTCGACCTGGATCAGGACGCAATCCATGGCTTCGGCGGCCCGGGTCCGCCAGATCCGCTGCGTCCGGGTGTAGCCGCGGTCGACCACGGCCAGGGCAGCCCGCTCGGCCATCTCCGCCGCGCCCCGCTCGGGCGAGACGATCCGGATCACCAGCTGGACCCCCTTGGCCGCCAGGAGGGCTCGAACCTCGGCCAACCCCTCCAGAAGGAAGGCGTAATGCCGCTCGTTGGCGCCCGGATAGTCCGGGGTCAAGCCGAAGAAAGCGACCATGGGGAGCTTGAGCTCGTCGGCGCGGCGGACCGCGTACTCAAGGGCGTGGTTGCACTCGGAGCGCTGGGAGGCCTGCATCCAGTAGAGGACGTAATCGCCCTTACGGATATTCTTGTCGTTCAGGGATTTCAATCGCTCGGGGTGGATCACGGCGGGGCTCCTTGGTTATTGTACCAGAAGAGACAGGACACGATCGAGGTCCTCCCGCGGCAAGGGGGGGTCATAGGCCGCCGCGGTCCGAGCGCGGAAGTCGAACAGGATCAGGCGCGAAGGTCGTCCGCCCAGGAGGGGCCGGAAGCCCGGCCCCGGTTCCAGCACGGCCGGCAGCATCCAGCCGTGGACGCGGCAAAGCCCGTTCCACTTGGCTTCGACCAGACGGCGGCGGCCTCCGCCGGGGCCCGCCCCGAGACCATCGGAGAAGACCAGGACCGCAGTCAGGGCCCTCTCCTGGACCGCCTCCGGCAGCGCCTGGAGCAGATCCGGCACGGACGCGAAGCAGGCGCCGCAGAATATGGAATCAAAATCGATCAGCAGCCAGCCGTGTCCCGTCCGGTTCCGGTCCCGATCCGCGAATGGCAGGCCGGCCGCGGAAGCCAGGGCCAGGAACGCGCGCCGCCTCACGGATTCCCTCAGAGGAACCGCACCCGGTACTTCTTCAGCGTCACGCCTTCGTCGGCTCTGGCATAGAGGCATCCCCGGCCGTCGATGTGAAGGCAGTGGCTGGGCTCGGGCAGGACGAACATCGCCAGCAGGGCCCCTTCGGGATCGAAGATCAACACGTCCCTGGCCGGATGCTCGGTCTTGCCGCCGGCCAGGACATAGAGACGTCCCTGGGGATCGAGGGCTGCATCCAGCCAAAACATGGTCTTGGCGATCTTCAGGCCCTGGATCGTCTCGGTCGACGAGGCCGCGCCGCCCCTGGGCGCCTTGCTCCAGACCAGCTGCCCCCGGCCATCCCGCTTCTCCACCAGATCACGGTAGAGATAGGCGGCATAGACGCTCCCTCCGGCCCCAAAAACCAGGCTGATCGAGTCGGCCAGGTAGGCTTCGACCTTGGGCATATAGACGGTCTCGGAGGCGACCCTCCCCTGCTCGTCGCAGACCAGCCAGCGGCCGGGCTCGCCCGGCGGGGTGAATGGCTTGTAGGCCACGCCGCCCCGGCCGTCCGCGGCCAACGCCGTGACCAGTCGGCCGGGGGCGATGGTCCGCAGGAAGCGCAAGCTGAGGTCGAAAACCTGGAGGCCCAGCCGACGCTGGTCCGCGACATAGAGACGCTCCCCGGACAAGGCGAGAAGGACGGGGAACTGGAATTCGCCCGGCCCCTGGCCCTTGCGTCCCGTCCGCCCCAGGAGCTTGCCCTTGTCGTCAAACTTCTTGAGGGCGCAGTCGAGGGCGTCCAGAACATAGATCGAGCCCTCGTCGTCGGCCGCCACTCCGGTCCATTGCAGAAGGACCGCCTCGTCGGGCCCGCCCAGGGACAGAATCTCCTCCAGCACCACGCGGGTCGGAGGCCCGGCCGCGGCGGATGCCGCGGCCAAGCCGAGCAGCCAAGCTGAAACGGCGACGAATCCCGGGGCTCGCATCATGTTGTTGTCCTCCCTTACAGGAGACGTTGAATCCGGCCGTTTTTCTCAGTCTCACCGGCCGTCGAGAAGCGGCAGGATGTACTCCCGGCAGAAGCCATAGCCCCAGACGCACTGGACGATGTCCCAGGGCAGGTTGTTGCCGGGCGAAGAAAGACAGACGTAGAGGGCCTTTTCGCAGACTCCGGCCTCATCGGTCGACGAGGCCGCCAGACCGGCCGCTCCCAGCAGGAAGCAGACCGCCATCACGATTCCGATCATCCGGCGCAGATTCGACATGGCCCGGCTCCTCAGAGGAAGAAGACGACGTACTTGAGGCAGAACTCGCGGCCGTTGAGGCAGTAGGCCAGTCCGGTCAGGGCGTCCCACCAACCCAGCAGCCCCTTGCCGAGATCGCTCAGGCAATTGATGAAGGCCTCCCGGCAGATGGACTCGTCGATCTCCTCGGCCGCGGCCGGCGCCGCAGCCGCCACAAGGATCAGCCCGGCCAGCAAACATCCCGCGGCCATCCTTCCGACGCTTCGCTTTCTCTGTTTCATGACGTTTCTCCTTTCACCGCATCTTGATGCAAGGCGCGTGCCAACGACGAAGGGAGAATACGGGACGGGACGCCCAGGGGAGATCGGGCTTCGCGGTCCACAGTCCGATCCGGAAGAGGCCGTCAAGAGACTACGACCGGATGCGGTCGGACGACTCAAGACGACGCGCGGCGTCAGGCCCGGCGCGGCATGGGGATCTTGATACCGGCCTTGCGGGCGAAGGCGACGGCTTCCGGGTAGCCCGCGTCGGCATGCCGGACGACCCCCATCCCGGGATCGACGGTCAGAACGCGCTCCAGGCGCCGCCCCATGGAGGCCGTTCCGTCGGCGACAACGACCATTCCGGCGTGGATCGAGAGGCCGATTCCGACACCGCCGCCGTGATGGACCGAGACCCAGGAGGCGCCGCTGACGGCATTGAGGAGGGCGTTCAGGATGGGCCAATCGGCGATGGCGTCGGAGCCGTCCCGCATGGCCTCCGTCTCGCGGTTGGGCGAGGCCACGGAGCCGGCGTCCAAATGGTCGCGGCCGATGACGATCGGGGCCGAGATCTTCCCCTTCCTGACCAGATGATTGATGACCGCCCCGAAGCGGGCCCGTTCCCCGTAGCCCAGCCAGCAGATGCGGGAGGGCAGGCCCTGGAATCGGACTTTCTCCCGGGCCTTGCGGATCCAGCGGGCCAGGGCCTCGTCCTCGGGGAACTCCTTGAGGACGGCCTCGTCGGTGGCGTAGATGTCCTCCGGCCGGCCGGAGAGCGCGGCCCAGCGGAAGGGGCCCTTGCCCAGGCAGAAGAGAGGCCGGATGTACTCCGGCACAAAGCCGGGAATGTCGAAGGCTCCGGCGACTCCGGCCTTGAGGGCCTGCCCGCGGATGTTGTTGCCGTAATCGAAGCTGCGGGCGCCCCGCTTTTGCAGATCCAGCATGGCCCGGACATGGGCGGCCATGGAGTCGTAGGAGCGTCGGATGTAGTCGGCCGGGTCCTTGGTCCTCAGGATCAAGGCATCCTCGTAGGCCAGCCCGGCCGGGACGTAGCCGTTCAGCTCGTCATGGGCCGATGTCTGGTCGGTCAGAATGTCCGGCACGACGCCCCGCCGGACCATCTCGGGCAGGACTTCGGCCGCATTGCCGAGGAGAGCGATCGAGAGCGGCCGGCCTTCCCGGCAGGCCTTCTCGGCCAGGGCCAGGGCCTGGTCCAGGCTCTCGGCCGCGGTGTCCACATAGAGGGTTTCCAGGCGCCGCCTGATGCGGTCCTTGTCGACCTCGATGACGATGGCCACGCCGTCGTTCATGGTCACGGCCAGAGGCTGGGCCCCGCCCATCCCGCCCAGACCGGCCGTCACGGTCAGGCGGCCCTTGAGGCTTCCCCCGAAGTGGCTCCTGGCCACCGCCGCCAGCGTCTCGAAAGTGCCTTGAAGGATGCCCTGAGAGCCGATGTAGATCCAGCTGCCCGCGGTCATCTGTCCGTACATCGTCAGCCCCAGTCCTTCCAGCCGGCGGAACTCGTCCCAGGTGGCCCACTTGGGGACGAGCAGGGCATTGGCGATGAGAACCCTGGGCGCCTCGGCGTGGGTCTTGAAGACGGCCACGGGCTTGCCGGACTGGACGATGAGCGTCTCGTCGCCGGCCAGCGACTTCAGGCTGCGGACGATGGCCCGGAAGCAGTCCCAGTCTCGGGCCGCCTTGCCGGTGCCGCCGTAGACGATCAGATCGCGCGGCTTCTCGGCCACGTCCGGATCGAGGTTGTTCATCAGCATCCGAAGGGCCCCTTCCTGGGCCCAGCCTTTGGTATTCAGGCGTGGGCCCCGGGGCGCCCGGACGGTCTTCGGTCCGCTCTTCGCATCAACCATGGCCATTTCTCCTGAGAGCAATATACCATAGCCCCACCGGGCAATCACCCCTGATTTCACCCCCGGAATCACCCCCTGCCCGCCTTGACAGGGCTGGGGGGTTCCTCTATAACGGAAGCACCGAAGGGGGTCTGGCCCTCGCGGAGGAGACGTGCCGAAGATTCTGGTTTTTGCCCGGACGGCGGAGGATCGGGAATTCCTCTACGATGCCTGCCGCAAGCTGGGCCTCGTTTACGCTGCCGCCGATGCCGACAAGGCCGCCGCCTTGCTGTCCGCCGTCCCCTTCTCCATCGCCCTGATCGAAGCCGAGGAAGCCGCCCGTCCCCAGCTGCGGGACAAGCTGGAGGCCGTTCCTCTGCTCTTCCTGACCGGCCCCGACGAGGCCGGACTGCGATCCGCGGCCCAGGCTTTCCCGTCCGGACGCCAGGTCGATATTCTGCCTCTCACCCGCCATCCGCTCGACCGCAGCCGGCTCGAGCACAAGCTGAAGTCGGCCGCCGCCTACGTCCGCCTGCGGGAGGAAGTGGACAGCCTGTCCTCGGCCAAGGCGGACACCGAAGGGCGGCTGAAGCAAGTCTGCGCCGAGATAAGAAGCCTCAACCATGCCCTGGCCGGCGGATTGATCAAGGAGCTGGAGAAGCGTATCGCCCTGCAGCAGCGCTATGTCCGGTCGGAGCAGCTCAAGCGCCGTTTCGAGGAGCTTCTGCGCAAGCTTTACGGGGCCGACGACGTCAGCGTCCTGCTCGACATCGGAGCCGACATTAAGGCTCTGATCGGGGCCCGGGCCATGTCGCTCTATATCCTGGAAGAGAACGACTCCCTGGGCCGATTCCTTAAGCCGCTGATTTGGGAGGACGCCTATCTGGTTCACGCCGACTTCTCCCGCCACATCGCTCTCTGGGCGGCCCCGGACTTCGCCGCCCACGTGGCCCGGACCGGGGAGGACCTGCGGCTGTTCGAACCGATGCGGGACGAGCGGGCCTCGGACCGCTACCGGGAGCTGCTCAAGTCGCCGCCCGTCAACCTCCTCGCCGCGCCCCTGCAGCACGGCGCCAAGATCATCGGCGTCCTGGAGGTCTACGATAAAGCCGAAGGAGCGGGGGCGGGCTTCACGGAGGAGGATCGGCAGATCCTGCGGGGACTATCGGAGCACATCGCCCTGGCCATGACCAAGCTGAACCTGATCCAATACGACGCCCTGACCGGGCTGCTCCGTCCCGACGCCTTCTTCGAGAAGGTCGTCCAGAAGGTCGAGACCCTGAGCAAGCGGAGGCAGGAGACGGGATCGTTCGCTCTGGTCATGGGCGATGTCGACTGGTTCAAGACCTACAATGATCGCCACGGACACGAAGCCGGCAACCGGCTGCTGCACGACCTGGGAGCCGTTCTGCGGACTTCCATCCGCGACCAGGATCTGCTCTGCCGCTACGGCGGCGAGGAGTTCCTCTTCTTCCTGACCGGGGTGGCGAACATCGAGGAGGCGACTCTTCTGACCGAGCGCATCCGCAAGGCGGTCGAGGAGCACGTCTTCGAGTTTGAGGAGTACCAGCCCCGCCACGACCTGACCATGAGCTTCGGCGCAACCCTTGTCCCGAAGGAGCGGAGCGGCTCAGTGGCCATCCTGACCCGGGCCTCCCTCAAGATGTTCGCCCAGGAGGCCGACCTGGCCCTGGCCGAGGCCAAGGGCAAGAAGCTGGCCGCTTTGGGCGGGGACCCTGGAGCGGCCTACAAGAACCGGGTCTGCGCTTACGTCCGGGAGAAGGCAGCCGTCGTCAGCAAGACGTCCATCCTGGGCAAGCCCGGAGAGCGGGTCTTCATGGAAAAACGGACCCACCAGCGCTACCCCGCCTCGACCCTCTGCATCTTCCGCGAGAACGGCAGCCACAGGGTCGCGACCGCGATCGATTTGAGTCTGGGCGGGGCCCGCATCTCGGTCGAGACACCCTTTCCCCTGGCCCGTGTCCTGGACCTGTTTCTGGTCCTCGGCAATCGAGCCTCTCCCTTCCAGGCCGAGGTGGTCTATTGCCGGGAAGCCTCACCCCTGTCGGCTTTTTTCTACACGGGATTGAAATTCCGCGGTCTGACCGCTGAAGACCATCGTCTGCTTGAGGACTACTTCCTGTCGCTCGGGCGCAAGAACGTCCTCGAATCCTGAGCCGTCCGGCTCAGCCCTCCAGCTCCTGGATGACGGAATGCAGGTAGCGGGCCGGCGGGGTGATCCGCCGGTGGAAGGCGTCTTTCAGCTGACCCGCGACCGCCTCGAAAGCGGCGAAATCATCCTGGTTGCTCCAGTTGTCCATGTTCAGGCGCTCCAGGAGATCTTTCAGCACGCCGGCGTTGAGGATGTCGGCGGTGTAACGGGGCAGCCGGCAGGACTCGCGCTCGCACATGCGGACGGAGCGAAGGACGATCTTGCGCAGGATTTCCTGGTTGTTGATGAGCTCCTGCTTGATGAAGAACTGGTCTTTGGGCGTGCCGGCCTGACCCAGCCGGCCGAAGAGCTTGCGGGCTTCCGCCGTGACCGTGTCGACGGCCCGCAGCAGCGACTCCCCGTCCAGGATGAGATGATCGCGGTTCTGGAAAAAGCTGATCTCGCCGCTGTAATCCGTGGGCTCCGAGCGACGGTACTTCTCCAGGGCGGCGAAGACGGCCGCGAAATCGGCCTCATCGAACGAAGCGGGGGCCGCGGCCAGTGCGGCCGATCCCTGCTCGCGCTGGACGAAGTCCTGGATGAACTGGTTGATCTCGGGCATCCGCATCTCGGCCGCGGGCTCCGTCCGCGGCGACGGCCACCCGGCCTCCTCGGGATGGGGCGGAAGGACGTCCTCGGAGGGCTCGGGAACGGCGCTGGTCTGGGACGGAAGGAACGAGGCGCCGGGGCAGGCGGACCCGCCGTCCTGGTCCAGCATCTCCTTGATCTTCTTGAGCTTTCCGAGCTCTTTCTCCAGGTCGAAGACAAACTCGCGCTCGTCGCCGGAGGGGCCGGTGCCGGCGTCGAGAGAATCGCTCGGCGGGGCCAGCCGGGCCTCCGCGTCCGCTTCGGCCGATTCGGCCGAAGCCGGGAGATGGGCCGGGACAGGCTTAGCCGGCCGCGCCGGATCGATGACCGCCGCGCCGGGGAACTTCTCCTTGAGCCTGGCCCGCATGTCGCCGATCTTCCGCTCGGCCGAGAGCCGCAGGTCGGCCAGGCGGCCGCTGATATCGGCCACGGTCCGCAGCTCATCGCCGGTCTGGGACGTCAGCTTCTCAATCTCTTTCTGGAAAGCGGCGCTTCGGTCGAGGCGCTCCCGGATCTCGGCCTCCAGCCCGTCGCGGGCCTCCTCGAACTCGGCCACCGCGTCGTGGTACTCGCGCAAGCTGCCCTTTTCCTTCTCGAACTCACGTTCGATCTCGGCCAGCTTCCGCTCGGACTCCTCGCGCCCGCGGCGGAGCTGCTCTTCGAGCTCGCGCTCGATCTGCTCACGCTTCTGCCGGAGGCTGGACTCCAAGCCGGATTCGATCTCGCGGATGATGACCGTGGATTCGTCGAGCGCATCGCCTTTGGGCGTCATGTCCGTTCTCCTTCAGCCCCTGTCGGACCGGGCTTCTCAAGCACGCGGCTAGTGTATCTGATCCGCCGCCGGCAGGGCAATCACCTTCCCCGGCGAGTGAGCCGGGCATTTTGCCCTCCCCTCTCTCACCGCCGGCGATGAGAGATCTCCCCCCCGGGAGTCACCCCCCGCGCCGGCCGGCTTGCGCCGCCCTGATGCCTGGAGTATAAAGAGGGTCGATTTCCATGACTCTCCAGGGACTTCTTATGTGCCGCCTCGAGGACGGTCGCCGCGAGCGGCTGCTGCGCGGGCTGAAGGCTCTGCGGCTGGCCGCGCGTCCTCTCCAGGCCGAGCCGGATCGGCTGCCCGTCCTGGCCGCGGATCCCGGAAACATCCTGGTCCTGGCCGAAGCCTCAGGACCGTCCGATCCCATCCTCAGGATCCTGTCCGGGCTCAAGAAGCAGCGGCCGGGACTTTCCGTGCTGGCCGTCGCGCCGGCCGGCCAGGACGGCGCTTGGCTTCGGCTGCTGCGCGAGGGACGCCTGGACGGGATCGCCGATCGGGATCATGACGCCGCGCTCCTGTCCCTGGTCCGGAGCGAATGGCGGCGCGGCGAGAGCGAACACCTGGCCGAGACCCGCAGCCGGTCCCTGCGCCGGGCCCAGGCCGACCAGGTCCGCCATCAGCGCCGGATGTCGGAGCTCGAGGAAATCTACGACTCGACCCTGGAAAATCTGATGACCGCCCTCGACTTGCGCGACGTCGAGACCTTCGGCCATTCCCAGGCCGTGGCCAAATACACCCAGGTCCTGGCCGGCCTGATCGGGCTGACCGACCCTGACGAGCTCGAGAGCCTGCGCCGCGGGGCCCTGCTCCACGATATCGGAAAGATCGCCATCCCCGACGCGATCCTCAAGAAGACCGCGCCGCTCACGGCGGACGACTGGGACAAGATCCGCCTTCACCCTGCCCTTGGCTATGGACTGGTCAAGGAGATCAAGCTCATCCAGGTGGTCGGCAACATCGTCCTCCACCACCACGAGCGCTATGACGGCACGGGCTATCCGAACGGGCTGAGGGGCGACCGCATCCCGCTGGAGGCCCGGCTGTTCTCCCTAGCCGACGCCCTCGACGCGATCACCGCCCACCGGCCCTACCGTCGCGCCCGCGACTTCCGGACCGCCCAGAGAGAGATCGTCCGCCACGCCGGGACCCAATTCGACCCGAGGCTGGTGGAGGCGTTCCTGCGGATCAAGCTGGAGAAGTGGGAGAGAATCCGGTTCGAAACCACGGCTTTCGTGCCCGGCGTGGAGGAGTTCTCCATCCTGGCCCGCAAGCTCAAGGCTTAGACGCTCTCCCCCCCCCAGCGGGCCGTGATCACCCGGATGATGCCGGCCAGATCCCGCCGTGTCCGGACCTCGGACCAGCCCGACCCGAACAACGCCCTCGCCGCCCGGGCCTGGCCGCGCCCGNNACGATCTCCAGATAGAGCCGGCCTCCAGTCCGCAGCCACTCGGGCGCCCCGGCGATCAGGCGGCCGATGATTTCCAGGCCGGTCGGCCCGGGCACCAGGGCCGCCTTGGGCTCGTGGTCGCGGACCTCCGGCTGCAGCCCGGCCCAGTCGGACTCGCGCACGTAAGGCGGATTGGAGACGACGGCATCCAGCCGGCCGGCCAGGCCGCGCCCCCGCAGGGCTTCGCCGAGATCTCCGCGGAGAAGCTCGACGTTGGCCAGGCCGAGGCGGGCGGCATTGCGGCCGGCCGTCCGCAGGGCGGCCGGGCTGGAGTCCGTAGCCAGGATGCGGGCTTCCCGCAGCTCCGAGGCCAGAGCGAGAGCCACGGCCCCCGATCCGGTTCCGATGTCCGCCAAAAGGAGCGGCCCCTCCTCCGCTTCATCCAGGACGGCCTGGACCAGGGTCTCGGTCTCGGGTCGCGGGATCAGCACGCCGGGACCGACCAGGAGCGGCAAGGACCAGAACTCCCTCTCGCCGAGGATGTAGGCGAAAGGCACGCCGGAGATCCGGCGCTCGATCCGCCGCAGGTATCGGCGGGNNGGCGGAGCAGGACGCGGGCTTCCAGCCCGGCCGCGGAATTCTTCGGACCCGCCAGGCGGCGGCTCCCCTCCGCAGCCAGGCCGCCGACCGTCCAGCGAGGGGAGCTAGGACGAGCCGTCATGGCCGGGCCTTCAGGCCGCGCCGTTGCGGCGCTCCAGCTCACGGGCCTGGATCTGGAAGACGAGCTTCTCCAGCAGAGGGCCGATGTCCCCGTCCAGGATCCCGGCCATGTTGTGAAAGCTCTCGTTCAGGCGGTGGTCGGTGATCCGGGACTGGGGGAAGTTGTAGGTCCGGATCTTCTCGCTCCGCTCCCCCGTCCCGACCTGGGAGCGGCGGTCCTGGGCGATCTTCTGCTGCTGCTCGCCGCGGACGATGTCCAGGAGCCGCGAGCGCAGGACCCGCAGGGCCTTCTCCTTGTTGCGGTGCTGCGATTTCTCGTCCTGGCAGGAGACGACCAGGCCGGAAGGCTTGTGGGTGATGCGGATGGCGGTGTAGTTGCGGTTGACGTTCTGGCCGCCCGGGCCGGAGGAGCCGAAGGCCTCGATCTTGAGGTCCTTGGCGTCGAGCTTGACGTCGATCTCGTCGGCCTCCGGAAGGACGGCGACGGTCACGGTCGAGGTGTGGATGCGGCCGCTGGCCTCGGTCTTGGGCACCCGCTGGACCCGGTGCACGCCGCTCTCGTACTTGAGCACGGAGTAGACCCGCTTGCCCTGGATGCCGGCCACGACCTCCTTGAAGCCCCCGATGGGCGACAGGCTGGAGTCGAGGACTTCGAATTTCCAACCCCTGGTTTCGGCGAAGCGGGCGTACATCCGAAACAGGTCCTGGGCGAAGAGCGAAGCCTCGTCCCCGCCGGCCCCGGCCCGGATCTCGAGCAGGACGTTCTTCTCGTCCAGGGGATCCTTGGGCAGCAGCATGGCCCGCAGGGTTCGATCCAGCTCCCGGACTTCCCCTTCCAGCCGCGCGGCCTCCGCCTCAGCCAGAGTCCGGAGATCGGGGTCGGTCCCCGGATCGGCCAGGATCTCGCGCGACTCATGGAGCCCGGCCTGCAGACGGCGGTAGTCCTCGATGCGGCGGGCCAAGGGCTCCAACTCGGCCCGCTCCTTGGAGGCCTCGCGAAGGCGCTTGGGATCGGCCAGGACGGCCGGATCGGAGAGGCTGGCGGTCAGGAGGCGGAACTTCTCCGCGACCGCCTCCAGTTCGGGCAGCATGCCGGATTATTTTTTCCGGGAAGCAGCGGATTTCTTGGCGGCCGGTTTGGCGGCCAGCTTGGAGGTGTCGTATTTCTTGCGGAACTTCTCTACCCGGCCGGCGCTGTCGATGAACTTTTGCTTGCCCGTGAAGAAGGGATGGCACTGGGAGCAAATCTCGACTCGGATCTCCTTCTTCGTCGACCGCGTCGGGAAGGTATTGCCGCAGGCGCAGATGACCATGCCGTCTTGGTACTCGGGATGGATGTCTTTCTTCATCGGTCGCGTCTCCTTGGAAGCCGGGGTATTATAGCGGTTCGGCGGACGGCGGTCAAATGGGCTCTAGTCGGACTGCATGCGAGCCTCGACCGCCTCCCAATCGACGCGGAAGGAAGCCTTGGCGGCGGCCTCGCGAACCCGCTCCCGGTAGGCCCGCGACTCGAACCAGCCCCGCAGATCGCGGCGCAGGGGCAGGAACTGCTCCTCCGAGCGCCACTCGTAGACGGCTCCGGTCGAAGTCCGCAGACAGCCGAGATGGACGATCCAGGCCAGCTGCCGGATGGACATGTGGGCGAAGGTCCGGCGGATGGCCGCGATCTCGCCCTCCTTTTCGGGCCTGACGAAGCGGAAGAAGCGGGAGAAGAGGACCGCGTTGTGATAGTAGGCCGGGAAGGCCAGCAGAGCGTCGGCCCGGGCCCGCTTGCCCAGGAAGACAAAGACGTCCATGATCCGCCGGCTCATGCCCAGACCCGGGCGCTGCTGGCCGGGCAGCCCGCCGCGAGCGTCGCTGAACGCGGACCGGGGATTCTGCAGGGTCAGCCATTCCAGGGCCAGGGCCCGCAGCCGGCCGGGCGGAAAGCCCGGCAGCCCGGCCGGGTCGAAGGGCCGCTCCCGGAGCTTGAGATCGATGATGATCTGGTCCGGATCGGGGCGCTCATAGAAGATGCGGAGCCGCTGCAGCGGGTAGGCCGACGAATCCAGATCGAAGACCAGCGGCCACAGGCCCAGCTTGCGCGCCTCCTTGAAGAAGCCCTTCTTGTCCAGGACGGCCTGGATCTCGGTCATGGTGAAGCGGCCCAGGAAAAGGGACGTGCCGCGGCGCTCGGCCAGGTCGCCGAAGATCTCCCAATCCTCGACGAGCGGCGCGGTTCCCCAGGACGTTCGGTCGCGGTCTTCGTCTTTGCTCATGGCAGGCGGCCGTCGGCGTGGTGATTTCCCTCTCAGGCTGGGGCTATTTTAAACGAAGCCCCGCCCGGGCGCAACCTCATTCGCCGTAGAAGGACAGGGTATCATCGCCCAGGGATGTGCGGCGCTTGAGATCGAAGAAGCGGCCCTCGAAGCGGGTCTTAAAGTGGTGGCGCAGGACGATCAAGCCGCCGGGGGCCAGGACGCCGCGCTTGCGGATGACCTTGAGCGGGTTGCGCTCATCGAGCAGGCGGTAGGGCGGGTCGAGAAAGATGATGTCGAACCGGAAATTCTCCCGGGCCAGCTGGATAACGCCGCGGTTGAACTCCAAGCCCACCACCCGGGAGGTCTCGGCCGCGCCCAGCTTGTCCAGGTTGTGGCGCAGGACGGACAGGGCCGCCGGAGCCTCCTCGACGAAGACGGCCTGGACCGCGCCGAGGCTGAGGGCCTCGATGCCGATGGAGCCCGTTCCGGCGAAGCCGTCCAGAACGGTCGTTCCGGCGATCTCGTCACGAAGGATGTTGAAAAGGGCCGTCTTGAGCTTGTCCGGCATGGGCCGGGTGGCCAGGCCGGGGACCTTCTTCAGCCGCTTGCCCCGGTAGATACCGCTGATCACTCGGATCATGGCTCAATACCAGACCGTGAGGCGGGCTTGACCGGTGCGGATATCCTGCACGGCCGCCGGCAGGGTCTGCCAGTCCTCCACGCCCTGGGCGTCGGTCTTTCCCATTTGGGAGGCGAGGTAAATGATCATGTCCAGCATCATCATGGGCATGGGCTCTTTCTCCAGAAAGAGCTTGTGGAAGGCGAAGCGGGCTTGGCCGGGCTGAACCTCCAGGGTTCCCTCGAAATAAAGATTGATCCGCTCCTTGATCCAAGGGGGGATATCGCGGCCGCGGAAGTCGAGGTCGATCCAGCCTTCGACCCGGTTGTCCGGGTAGAGCTTCAGGCGGACGTCGCGCAGCAAGTCCTCCTTGGACTGCTCCAGGCGCCAGGCGAGGTAGGCATTCAACTCCGCCTCGCTGAATTCGTGCGGCCGCGGCTTGGCCGAGACGGGGGCTTTCTCGATCCGCTCCACGGCCGCCGCCAGGCGGGGCGCCAGGGACTTGTCCACGGTAGGAGGCGTCTGGCCCGCGATGTGCGAGGCTGCCGCAACGGCGGAGAAAGCAAGGGGCAGGACGATAAGGCGTTTGATCATGCCGCCTTACTTTAGCAGGTTCGCCCGCAGGCGGCAAGACGGGCCGTGCGTCAGCGGCCGTCGATCAGGCGCTGGACAAGATAGATCCAGGGCCGCAGCCAGCGGCCGGCCGCGTAG
>DFYJ01000139.1:35648-35845 GCA_002383325.1 Candidatus Aminicenantes bacterium UBA4085 | reverse complement strand
ATCATTTTTCAGCAGACCCTAATTAATCAATTAACGCCTTGAAAAAAGAATCCTAAAATTTAAACGGAAAGAATCCAAGTTACTTCGATTGATAAATATTATCGAATAATTTCCTATAAAGCCCGGCCCGGGGAGCCAGGAGAAAATGCCGGTAACGGGATTCAGGGTAGATCCGATGGGGAGGCGGCGCAGCTCAT
>DFYJ01000139.1:0-35480 GCA_002383325.1 Candidatus Aminicenantes bacterium UBA4085 | reverse complement strand
GGATGTAAATCGGCCCGCCGTCTCTGTCCATGAATCCGGTCAAATCAGAGACTCGGGCCAACGCTCCTTGGCTTCCTGCCCCCGATGAGTTTCGGCCGGAATCACTTCCCTCGCCCCCGGACTGTGCCTCCGGCGCCGGCGTGCCCGTATTCAGGATACAGAAGAAGCGGCTTCCGATGCCGTCCTCATTGCCTGCATTATCCCGGACACTCCAGGCGATATTGTGCATCCCGTTTTCGTAGGCGGTCGTGTCGAGGTCGAAAACGCCCACCGCCCCCTGGGAATTGGCGTAGCCGGGGAACAGCGCCGCAATGTCGTCCCGATAATTGTTATACCTAGGGCGCCCCACCATCTCTCCGTCGATCCAGACGCCCAGCGTCGAGCCATCGGTCGGGATCATGTTGGGCATCGGCGTCAGCGCCCAGCCGAAATTGTAGTAAAGCGCGCCCGAGATCTCTCCCCCTTGCGTCGGCGTATCGATGGCCCCGAAAGGCTTGACCGCATGGAGGTTGTCACAGGTGATCGTCTTACTGCCGATCAGGGCTTCGTGGCCCTCCTTGTCCGTGGCATAGGCATAGAGAGTGAACGCCCCATTGCCTCCGCCCGGCATAAAATTGGTCAGCAGCATATAGCCCCAGCCGGCGCGGTAGCTGAGGGGATAAGAGGGGTAGATGGCCTCTACGTCGGGCCGGGAGCCTTCGATGAAAGTGCCGTTGCCGATGAACACGCGAGTACCTATTTCCGACCCCACCGGGTTGCGGTAGATCTTGACGCCCGTCACCTCGATGTCGTCCAGGGACCAGCCCGTCACGGCAATGCTGCTCATCACGGTGGCGTTGTTCGTGGGCGTGTCGAAGGAGCCGAAGGGCGAGGCGGAGCCCCCGGTCCCGAGGACTTTTAACGTGACCGCGATGCTCTGCGGCGAGTTGGATGCCTGGCCTGAGGCAATAGCGACTGTCCCCGAATACGTCCCGCTCGACAGCCCTGCGAGGTTGATGTTCACCGTCACTGTTCCCGTGCCCGAACCGGAGCTGGGAGTCACCGCCAACCAAGTCTTATTCGACGATGCCGTCCAATTGATGTCACTTCCATCCGAGCTTGAAACCACGATCTGTTGGGCTTTTGTCGCCTGGCCGCCGACGACGGCCCCGAAGCTCAGAGCCGTTTTCGAGAGCTTGATCTGAGCGCCGCCGCCCGCCACGCCGGCGAGGTGGGCGACCGTCCCGATGGCCGCCTTCACGATATTGCCCATATAGGTGACGTTGAGGCGCGACAGCACATCGTTGGCGGTGTGGTAGTAGGGATTAAAGTCGTTCCAATCATCCTCGATGACCACAATGGCGGGATAGCCCTCGTTCCAAAACGAGGAATGGTCGCTCCAGTCGGACCCGTCGGCGATGTTCGTGGGCGTCAGCTTGGCCGAGAGGCCGTAGGCGGAGATGACGCCGGCGAACGTCTCGGCGATCTTGAGGTCCGAGGCATAGCCGGGATTGGCCGTCGGGCGCAGGTAGAGGTTTACGACCGGCCCGCCCACGCTGTCCCAGGCGACCATGTCGAGGTTCAGGACCGCGACGAGATTCTCCCCCGCTGCGGCGCAGGCGGCGGCATAGGCCTCGCTCCCGTAAAGGCCCTGCTCCTCGCCGGTGAAGAAGACGAAGCGGATCGTCCGCGAGAATTGGCGCTTGCTCATGATTTCCGCGGCCATCAGGACGGCCGTACTGCCGCTGGCGTTGTCGTCAGCGCCGGGGGCTAATCCGGTCGACGGCATGTCGTCGATGTGAGCCGTGATCAGCACGATCTCGCCGGGCAGAGTCGCGCCGGTCTTGACCCCGATGACATTGCGGCCGGATACCGTGCCTTGGGTCCAGTTCTGGAAGGCGACCTGAAGGCCATGGCTCTGCAGGCGCTCATAGGCGTACTGGGTGGCTTTGGCGATTGGGGTGCCGGAGCGCGTATGGCGGGTCGTGATCGTATAGGGCGATCCGGAGATTGTCACCGGAGAGACGCCGCTGAGGTTGCCGTCGTAGGTTTGCGCCGCGGCGGATGTCGCCTCGTCCATCATGGCCTGGATCGCGGGGTCGGCGACGATGGCCTGCGGGGCGGCCATGAGAGCATCGGGGATGGGGCGGAAGACAACGGGCGAGGTCGGGAGCCGTACGATCTTGAAGCCGGAGACAGCCAGGGCCTCGGCTTGGTCTTCTGTCGCGCGGGCGACGATGCGGCGGCCGTCGTCCCAGAGGATGCGCAGGGCGGATGTGGGTTGGAGGCTGTCGTAGCGGGAGATCGTGGCGCGGGGGCGGGCGGCGATCACGTAAGCGCGCGGATCCGCCGGCGAATCGAGAACCCGGAAGGAGGCGCCGGACGCCTCGATCCGGGAGAGGGGCGCGATGACGAGGGCGGAAAGAGGCCGGTCGGGGTCGGTCCAGGAGGCGTAGATGGACAGGGGGAGCTGATCCAAGGGCCCGGGAACGTCGACGTGGGCCAGGACGGCCGCTTGCGGGCCGGAGACGCCCCCCGAGGGCTGTCCCGGCTGGAGAAAGGGGGTTAGGAGAGCCGCAAGGAGAGCGGCCCGGAAGATCAACCTGCTCCGCCCCCCGATGGATTTCATGGCGCGATTGTATCAGATTGGGGGTCAGGTCTTAACATTCAACATATTTCGCCCACGATGGATCTTGCTATTAGGTTACGTTTATAGTAACCTATCTGCGCGATGCAAACAATCGCCGAAAAAGTCCTCCTTCTTTCCCCGCCGGGGGGGCTCTTCGATGAAACCGTCGTCCGGAATCTCCTCCCTGATCGGTCCGAAGCGGCCCGCAAGGTGCTTGTGCACCGCGCCGTCTCGGCGGGTGAGATCGTCCGGCTCAAACCCGGGCTTTTTCTGTTGGCTCCGGAGCTTCGGAAAACCCAGCCTCATCCGTTCGTCATTGCGGCCATGCTGCATTCCCCCTCCCATGTGAGCTTGGAATCGGCCTTGAGCCGCCACGGCCTGATCCCGGAAGCGGTTTATCAGGTCAGCAGCGTGACGTCGCTCCGAAGCCGGACATTTCATACACCGGTCGGCGTTTTCAGCTATATCCGCGTTCCGGCCGCTGATCCTAGAGCCGGAGTCCAGGCGCTGAAGGTTGATGGCCGAAGCTGGGCCTTCGTCGCTACGCCCCTGAGGGCCATCGCCGACCTGATCTATACGAGAAGAGAAGTGAGTTGGGTTAAGGACGGCCTCGCTTTCCTGACGGAATCCATGCGGATCGAACGGGACGATCTCCAAGCCATTTCCTTCGAAAGCTTGGACGAGATCTGCCAGAGCCTCCGGAGCCGTCGGACGTCGGATTATCTTAGGGCGTTGGCGAGGGAGATCAAGACATGATCCATCGGGTTCTCGAAGAAAAGCTCAAGGAATATCCCATCACGGGCGCGATCGACCAGGAAAACGTCCTGCAGGAGCTCGTCCAGCAATACGTCCTGGCCGGCCTCGCTCGGGCTGGGTTCTTTTCGAGCGGGCAGGCGGTTTTTCACGGCGGGACTTGCTTGCGCATCGTCTATGGGATGAATCGCTTCTCCGAGGACCTGGACTTTTTCTTGAAACGGCCGGATCCGGATTTTCGATGGGAGCGATATCTCGCCGCCGCGGTCAAAGACGCAGCGAGGGAGGGTTTCCGCTTCAGCGCTCTGGACAAGTCCGGCGAGGCAGGGGCGGTCAAGAAGGCCATGATCCGGGTGGGATCCATCGGCCAGTTCCCGCCAATGGATCTGCCGTTTGAGAGGGACCTCCGGAAGCTCATCAAGGTTAAGCTCGAAATCGACGTCAATCCCCCGAGCGGGTCGAGCTATGAAACGCGCTACCTCGCGTTTCCCGTAACCGCCGCCCTGACTACACAGTCCCTGGCATCCGGCTTTGCCATGAAGATCGGGGCGATGCTCGGTCGGACCTATACGAAGGGGCGGGATTGGTACGACTTCATCTGGTACGTCAATAAGAGGACCGTTCCGGATCTCGCGCTCTTGAGCCATGCGCTCGACCAGCAAGGCCCGTGGGCGGGACAGAAGATCGAGATCGATGCCGGCTGGGTTGAAGCGAGCTTAAGGAAGAAAATTACCGAAATCGACTGGGCCGTGGTGCGCCGGGATGTGGAGCGGTTCCTTCCGCTGCGGGAGCAGGAATCATTGAAATCGTGGGGCCGGGACCTTTTCCTCCAATACCTGGGCGTTTTAATGGAGGGGGTCAGGTCTTGACATTTGACATTTCTGCCGTCAGGAGAGGGTACTGATTATAGTCATCTCAATTCAACATAAAACTCTATTCAAAAAGGTGATGCATGGGAAAAATGTCAAATGTCAAGACCTGACCCCTATCTTGATTGTCATCCGCTGCTGGAGGCGGCTCGAGCGCTCTACGAAGACCAACTGGTAATCCCCCAAAAATCCCGGCCCCGGGAGCCAGGAAAAAATGCCAGCAGCCGAGTCGAAGGTTGAGCCGATGGGGAGGCGGCGCAGCTCATCGCCGACGATGAGATAACCCTCCCAGCGGGCTTCTTTTTGCGGAAATTCGGCCTTGGGAGCGGCCTTCCCGGAAGTGGTGAGCGCCAGCCCGGCCCTCTCGGCCGCGCGCCGGTCGGCATCTGACGCCCAAGCTTTATCACCGAGCAGAATCTCGATGCGCTCGAGCTCTTCAACGACCACGACAGGTCCCTCGCCGGGCCTCGGGATGACAGCATTACCCGGGTTGAAGGTTCTGCGCGGGACGACAGACTCCGGCGGACCACTCCTGTCGTATCCCCTGCGGATGTAAATCGGCCCGCCGTCTCTATCCATGAATCCGGTCAAATCAGAAACTCGGGACAATGCGCCCTGGCCCCTTGCCCCCGATGAGTTTCGGCCGGAATCACTTCCCTCGCCCCCAGACTGTGCCTCCGGCGCCGGAGTGCCCGTATTCAGAATCCAGAAGAATCTGCTTCCGACGCCGTCCTCGTTGCCCGCATTATCCCGAACGCTCCAGGCGATGTTGTGCATCCCGTTCTCGTAGGCGGTCGTGTCGAGATCGAAAACGCCCACCGCCCCGTTCGAATTGGCGTAGCCGGGGAAGAGCGCTGCGATGTCGTCCCTGAAGTTATTGTACTTGGGACGTCCGACCAACTCCCCGTCGATCCAGACGCCCAGCGTCGAGCCGTCGGTGGGGATCATGTTGGGCATCGGCGTCAGAGCCCAGCCGAAATTATAGTAGAGCGCGCCCGAGATCTCTCCCCCTTGCGTCGGCGTGTCGATAGCCCCAAAGGGTTTGACCGCGTGCAGGTTGTCGCAGGTGATCGTCTTGCTGCCGATCAGGGCTTCGTGGCCTTCCTTGTCGGTAGCATAGGCATAGAGGGTGAATGTCCCATTGCCCCCGCCGGGCATGAAGTTGGTCAGCAGCATATAGCCCCAACCGGCGCGGTAGTTAAGGGGGAGATAGGGATAGACGGTCTCCACATCGGGCCGGGAGCCTTCGATGAAAGTGCCGTCGCCGATGTATATGCGCGTGCCTGTCTCAGCGCCCACCGGGTTGCGATAAATCTTGACGCCCGTCACCTCGATGTCATCCAGGGACCAGCCCGTCACGGCAATGCTGCTCATCACGGTGGCGTTGTTCGTGGGCGTGTCGAAGGAGCCGAAGGGCGAGGCAGAACTTCCCGCGGCATAGACCGTGAAGTCGACCGCGATATTCTGGGGCGAGTTGGATGCCCCGGCGGAAGTCACGGCGATCGTGCCCGCGTAGGAGCCGGCCGACAAGCCGGACGGATTGGCACGGATGGTCAGCGTCCCGGTGTCGGTTCCGGAGGTCGGGGTGACGGAGAGCCACGACTGCGACGATGACGCCGTCCAAGCGAACGTCCCCTGGCCCGCGTTGCTGACCGTGACCTTCTGGTCGCGCGTCGCGCTCCCTCCCACTACGGCGCCGTATCTCAGCTTGGCGGTGCTCAGCTTGATGGCCGGCGGGAAGCTGACCATAAACGAGATGGTCGAGCCGACGGCGCCGACGTTGGAGACGCGCAGGCCGCCCGCGGAGCCGTCGGAGAGGAAGCTCGAAGGATTGGTTGTGTCGTTGATGACGGTGCGGCCGGAGGCGCTGGAGAAGGCGGCGCTGTTGACCTGGCCGTTGGCAGTGAGGGTGCCGTCAAGTCTGTAGATGTAGACTTCGTCGGGGGGGCCGGCGTCGTTGCCCAGCCCGTCCTGGGCCGAGTTGATCCGGTAGACGAGAAGCCCCTCGCCGGGGAGGGAGGACTCGAAGATTCCGGTGCGGCGCCGATATTCCAGGAGGAAATACTCGGTCGTGGAGTTGGGCGAGCGTATTTTGTAGCAGTTCCCGGTGGCCGAGGTCAGGGGGCTCAGGGAGTAGGTCCCGGCAGCCGTGATCTCCGGGATGGAGGAGATCCAGGTCCCGTAGCGCCATTTCATGAAGGCGCCCATGTGCTGGGGCGGATTGGCGTCGTACTCCATGATGTCCCACGCGCCGACCGGGGTCAGGCCGTCGTAGGAGTAGTGGTAGAGATCGGGCGCGCCGATGGAGTGGAACATCTCGTGGCAGAGGACGCCGGTATCGATGGTCGTGCGGAGCTGGAGATTGTAGGTGTAGACGCGCTTGCCGTTGATGTAGGCGCTCTGGGTGTAAAGGGCCCATTGGTGGGGCCAGAGCAGGGTGGCCCAGCCGGTGGGCGAGCCATAGACGACGAAGACGATGTTGTCCACGCGGCCATCGCCGTCGGCGTCGATGACGAGGCCGGAAGGGACCTGGGCGGCGATCGCGGCGACGGCGTTCTTGAGGAGGGTGTGCTCGCGGATGGTCCGCTCGGCGCCGTTGTTGCCGCCCGTGTAGCCGATCGTGTTGGAGACGGCGTTGTAGGGCTGATAATAGCCGCGGGTGTAGGCGTCCTGATAGGAGAGGATCGTGGCGGCGGGCGTGGGATAGAGGGTCGAGGCCACGGCCAGCCGGGAATAGGACGCCTCATAGAAGTAGTGGTACATGGAGTTGTCGGAGGCGCCCGAGGCATTAAGCATCTGGGTGAAGGTCGAGGGGGAGTCGGTGAACTCGCTCTCGCCGCTGAAGCGGATGAAGACGACCAGGTTGTTGATCGTGCCGGTGCGGGGGGCGGGCGTGGGCTCGGAGGAGAGGAAGAGGCGGCGGGCGGAGGCGCGGAGGCGTTGCTGGACCGCGGCCGAGGGGAGCAGGCGGGGGGAAAAGCCGAGGGCGGCGGGGTTGGAGCGGCCGGCGATATGGGCGGAGGGCGCGAGAGTCCCGGAGGGGCCGGGCGCGGCATACATGTAATAGCCGGTGTCGGGGTCCTGGACGATGGTATAGCCGTTGCTGTCGTGGAGCCAGTTGAAGTACTCGTCGCCGCTGGCCAGGCAGTGGAGAGGCGTGCCATCGGGCTGGCGGAGGGATTGGGGGATGTTGGAGAGATAGGCGGCGTGGGAGAGGGAGCAGAGGAGAAAGAGGGCGGCCGCGAGAAGGGCGAGGGGCGAGAGCCGCCGGCGGAGTGGGCGCATTGCGCTCGCCGGCTCAGACAAACCGATATGCCCCATCGGGATGATTCTCCCAGCCGGGCCCCCGCGTGTCAAGAAGGGGAAGAAGGGGTCAGGTCTTGACATTTGACATTGTCAAATGTCAAGACCTGACCCCTATCTTGATTGTCATCCGTCGCTGGAGGCGGGTTGAGCGATCGATGAAGACAAGATGGAAATCACCCAAGAAGCCCGGGCCCAGCTGCCAGGAAAAGACCCCGGCGGCAGAGTTCAGCGTCGAGCCGATGGGCAGACGCCGCAACTCATCACCAACGATCAGATAGCCCTCCCAGCAGGCTTCAGACCCGACTGACCCAACAGAACCACCCCCAAGAGTGAGCCTCTGGTTGGATTTGTCCGACAGAACAGCCCCCAGCCCAGCCCGTTCGGCTGTCCGACGCTCAACATCGGTCGCCCAGGCCTTGTCATCAAGGAGTATTTCGACTCGCTCCAATTCGGAAATGACTAAGAGAGGTCCCTCGCCGAGGCTCGGGACGATGGATTCCGGCGGGCCGCTGCGGTCGTAACCCCGGCGGGCGTAGACCGGCAAACCGCCGGCGTCACTGTACTTCGATAACTGCGAGACCTCGTCCAGCCGTTCTCCCGCGTCTGCCGCCGATCCCGCCGGCCTCCCCCAACTCGCGGCATGGCTTGCAGCACCGACTCCCGCCGCGCTCCCCCGCCGGATCGAGCGCATCCCCCCTGCCGACGCTGTCCCAGAAGCTTCCAGCTCCGCCGCAGGCGCCGGCGAGTCGCTATTCACGATGGAGAAGAACCGGCTCCCGATCCCGTCCTCGTTCCCGGCGCCGTCCCGCACGCTCCAGGCGATGTTGTGCGCGCCGTTGTCGTACTTTGTCGTATCGAGCTCGAAAACCCCCACCGCCCCATTCGAATTGGCGTAGCCGGGGAAGAGCGCGGCGATGTCGTCCCGGAAGTTGTTGTACGTCGGCCGCCCAATCAGCTCACCGTCCACCCAGACGCCCAAAGTCGATCCGTCCGTCGGGATGCTGTTGGGCATCGGCGTCAAGGCCCAGCCGAAGTTGTAGTAGAGCGAGCCCGAGATCTCCCCCCCCTGGGTGGGCGTGTCGATGGCCCCAAAAGGCTTCACCGCGTGGGCGTTGTCGCAGACGATCGTCTTGCTGCCCAGCAAGACTTCGTGTCCCTCCCTGTCCGTCGCATAGGCGCGCAAAACATATGTCCCGTTGCCGCCGTTGGGAAGGAAATTGGTTAGAAGCATATAGCCCCAGCCGGCCCGATAGCAGAGGGGATAGGCGGGATAAGCCAGCTCTACATCAGGCCGGGTGCCCTCCACGAAGACGGCGTCGCCGATATAGACGCGCCCCGCCGGCTCGGACCCGACCGGATCGCGGTAGATCTTGACCAAGGCCGCCTCGATATCGTCCAAGGCCCAGCCCGTGACGGCAATGCTGCTCGCCACCGCGGCGTTGTTGAGCGGCGTGTCGAAGGAGCCGAAGGGATTAGCCGTTGCGCCGTTCGAGGCATAGACCGTCAGGGCCACCGTGATCGTCTTGGGCAGGTAGCCCGTCGCATCCGGATCGGCGATCTGGATGACCCCCTGGTAGCTCCCCGCCCCCAGGCCCGCGGCATCTACCGTGACGTCGATGGAGCCCTTCCCCGCCCCCGCGGCCGGCGATACGTTCATCCAGCTTGTCGACTCGGTCGCCGTCCAGCGTTGCTCGCCTGTGCCCGTGTTTTCCACCAGCACGCTTTGGGAGGCCGTGGCGACACCCCCGGCCACGGCGCCGAAGGTCAGCCTCGTTCGCCCGACCTTGATGTTGGGATTGACCGCGGCCTGGGTTTTGGCCCAGCCGTAGATCTCGGCGCCGGTTGTGCCCAGGTACCTGTCCCAGACGAAGAAGGCGATCCCGCGGTCCGGCGTCACCGCCACATCGGTATAGGTGCAGCCGTAAGACTGATCGATGGAGGCCGCGCCCTTCCAGACGCCGTCGGTACCACGGATGTTGTAGTCGACGGAGCTTCCGCCCCCATAGCCTCCCACCTGCCAGACGACATAGATCTCGCCGTCCCTCTCGGTGGAGAAGGGATAGTGAAGAAATTCGGAGCGGGAGATGGCGACCGCCGCCGTAAAGCCGGCCCCGCTGGACCGGACGTAATGCACGACGCGCGTTCCCGTGCTCTCGTCAAGCAGTGTGGTCCAGAAGACATGGGCGGTGTCACTGGCATCCATCTCGATGGTGGGGTGCTGGTGGGATTCGGCCATGGGAGCCACGATGAAGGTCGAGCTCCAAGAGGCGTTGTAGGTCAGGGCCCGCTCGGCGTAGGCCGTCTGGTAGGGGCCGTCCGGCGTCGCCCGCTCCACCCAGGCCGCGCCGGCCTTGTTGGTCCCAAGGGCGATGTCGGCCATCTTGGAGCGATTATCCCAGTTGCCGACGTCCTTGGTCTCCTCCCAGGCGCCGCCGACCCGGGCCCGCGAGAAGACGTGGCCCTCATTGTTCCAGTAGATGATAAAAAGATCGCCGCCGGCCGTGGCCGCGACGCGCGGAGCGTCATAGACCGAGCCGGAGGCGATCTCGATCGCGGCGTCCCAGACGCCGCCGGTGTTGGTGCGCAGCAGGATCCGGCCGGGATCGCGCTCGATCCAGACGACATAGACCCGGTCCAAACCGTCCACGTCGATAGAGCACATCTCCAGCGTTTCGCAGATGACGCGGTTGGTGTTGCTGAGGTTGACGGCGGCGCCGATCTGAAGGTTGGCCAGGGTGCCCTTGGCGTAATAGACGTCGCCGGTTGTGCCGCCGGCCTGCTCGACCCAGACGGCATGGACATTGCCCTGCGAGTCGGTGGCAATACGGGGGCTTGCCGACGGCACGCCCGGGGTGTTGGAGACATTGATCGGCTGGGCGAAAGCGCCGACCGATAGAGCGAGGGAAAAAATCGCAAGAAATAAAAGGGAACTCTTGAGGGCCGCTCTCCCATGTATACGATTGTTTCCACAAAAGCGTCGCCAAAATGGTTCGGGAATTACGTATGGTGTCCCCCAATTATGTTGAGACCCAAAAAATATTCTCATAAATCCTCCGATGTCCGCATGATAATCGCGTGGGCGGAAGAAACCCATCCGCCCATGGGGCGAGAAGCACGGTGAATCCGGCGACCGGCGCGGCTAGCCGGCCCGATCAGGGCGGCTACTTGTCCCAGAAATCGCCCGATTTCCCTATCCCGGACAGGTCGAAGCTGAAGCGGACCTGGAACTCCGGGACATCGCGATAGTAGAACATCCGCCCCTCCAGCCGCAGGTCGACGCATTGGTAGTGGTAAATGATAGTGCCGGCGAGATAGAGGAGCCTGTTCTCTTGGATGTTGTAGTCGATCTCGCCCAAGGCATCCAGGTTCAGACTGGGCAATTTGAGACCCACCCCGGCGCCGACCTGGTGCCGATCCCAGAAAGAAGAGCTGTCGTACCAAACGTATCGGCTCATATACCAGCTCAGACGGACAAAGAGATCGTCCGAGGGAAGACCGTAATTCACGCTCAGCCGGTTGAGCGAGAAAGCGCTCTTATACGTGTTGTAGCTGTTGGCGTAATCAAGGTTGATCTTGGTCCCCGGGAAGAACCTGACATACGAATTGATCTCCGAGAACCTCAGGCTGACTCCGGCCGGGAGCCAATCGAAGAGCAAGTACTGGTTGGCCACGCTCTCGTAGGGCGTCAGGTAATAGCTCTGTGAGACGCCCACGGTCAGCACCTCCGAGGCCGCCCCGGTAGTCTTGTAGAAGAAGCGATTGGTCAAGCCGTAGGTGAGCTCGTGGGCCTGCCGGTAAGCCCGCATGTAGACGATGCGGGCCGGGTCGGCCCACGCCGGCTCGTAGTGGTAGAGCGTATAAGGCTCGATGATGTGCTTCAGCCTGGGCTGGGCTTCCCCTTGCACCTTCGGCTTGCCGAAATTGTAGATCTTGTAAAAAGTAGGGCCGATGGCGCTCAGCTCGAAGGACCAGTTCGCGGCCAGATAGGGAACGTCGACAATGGCGTTGGTGACCGGGTCCTTGCTCGACAGTGAATAGTTCATGGACCCGGCCAGCGAGGCGTTCATAGTCAGCCAGGGAAGAGCGGTCCAAGGGAGGGACAAGACGGGATTGGCCATGAAGGTTTGGTTCCCCAACGACGTCCCGGTGTCGAACTGCGATTTCCAGCCGTACTGCCAGTTGTTGTAGGCGGCGGACATGGAGAAGCCCAGCTTGCCCAAGATCTTGGTCCTGGCCAGGCTCAGGCTGATCTGCGGCAGGGAGCGGGAGACGATGGAGTTGTCGATGGACTGGAAGCTGGTCTCGATATTGGAAGCCCGGGCGCTGAAGGTCAGACCGCCCCAGGTCCGCGACAGGTAGACCTGGGAGCTTTGGTTGAAGACCAGGGCCCGCTTGTAGCTGTTGTCGAACTCGCGCAGGAAGTTGAACGAAGACTGGTAATTGACCGCGGCCGTCAGGATGAATCCCCCCGGCAGGACCTGGTTGTGGTTCCAGCGGACGAGATAGGCGGGCTCGGGCGTCGTGCCGTCCTCGAGCGTCCTGAACTGAAAATAATAGACCCTGGCCTCGCCGCCGAAGAGCCCTCCGGCGCCCTGTTTGTCCGGAGAGCCGAAGAGATATCGATATTCGATCCCGCCTCCCATGCCTTTGGCCCCGTAGTAATCCGCGGTGAAGGTGGCGTCCTGATTGCGGGCGATGGCCCAATAATAGCTCAGCGACAGAGAAAAGCCTTTGACCCCGGAATAGCCGATCTGCGGAAAGAGAAAGCCGCTGACCCGGTCCTGGGCCAGGGGATATTTGATGTAGGGGAAGTAGAAGACGGGGATCTTCTTGATCGAGAAGGTAGCCCCCCACATCTCGACGTAGTCGTTCTTCTTCAGGCTGGCCTTGGCGCACGTAAAATTCCAGCGCGGCACGGCCTGCGAGCAAGTCGTGAAGCGGCTCTTGCCCAACTTGTAGACATCCTCGCTCAGCCTGTCCAGCCGCTCGGAGGAGAAGATCAACGACGGCGGGGACAGCCCGAAGGCATCCGTCAATTGGCCCAGGGCCGTGTCCAGGTTGACGGTCATGACCTCGGCGGAGATGACTTCCTTGGGCAAGTTGAGGGAGGCGCGACCCTCGGCCATGGCGTCCTTGGTGGTGGTGTTGAGCTCCACGTGGTCGGCCATGAGGATGAGGTCGCGGTAGTAGACGCGGACCCGCCCGCGGGCCGAGACCATCTCGCCGTTCTGGACGATGTGATCGGCCACGATGCGCGACCCGGATGCCGTGGCTTCCTTGAGGGGCGGCTCCTGGCCGGACAGCCGGCCGGCGCCGGCCCAGAAAAGCAGGGCTCCGGCGAGCCCCAACAGCCCCGCCAAGCGATCGAACCGGGTTTTCATGACCTGTCTTGCCTAATTATGGGCTCATTATCGCACGAATCTATAACGAGTCAACGGGGGGACGGATGCATTTCGACCCGGAATCCGATAAAATGGGCCCCAGGATGATGCGGATGACCGGCGCGAAGGAGAGGCGGCTGGGAACTGTTCTAGCGGCGGTCTTCCTCCTGACCCAGCTCTACCTGATCTTCCTCCGGCGCCACGACACCATGGACTTGGAGATCTACCCGAACACCAAGCCTTCCCTCAATTACAGGGTCGATTTCGCCATTGGGCAGACTTTCAAGTCCGGCCTGAACCGCCTGAACCGCATTGACATTATGCTGGGGACCCATCACAAGACGCTCGGGGGCGAGGTCATACTCCGCCTACGCGAATGGCCCTTCCCGGCCGACCCGGCGGCCGACGTGCGCACGGTCAGGGTCAGGGGCGCCGAGATCAAGGACAATCTCTACCAGACGTTCTCCTTTCCGCCCATCCCTGATTCCAAGGGCAAGTCCTACGCCTTCGAGATCCTGGCCGCCGACCCCGACCCCGAAGCCCCGGGCTGCGTGTGGATCAACGAGGCGGACATCTATCCGGCCGGGGACCTGCTGATCAAAGGGAAAGTGAACGGAGGCGACTGCACGTTCCGCACCTACTCCTCCCGGACCATCGCCGAGTCCGTCGGGCGCATCACCAGGCGCAAGCCGGGACCCTTCGGCTCGCCGCTCTTCTTCTGGCTGGTGCTCCTGGCGCTGGAAGCCTCGCTGGCCGCCCTTCTCCGGCATCTGCCCGGGATGTTCGCCGGCACAGGCCCCGACCGCCAACCTCCCGCCGACGCGAGGCGCCCATGACCGACATCCTGGTCATCAGCGACGACGTCGTGGGCGACCTCATGGCCGGGCCCGGGATCAGGGCCTGGGAGCTGAGCCGGGTCCTGGCCGGGCGGTTCTCGGTCGAGCTGGCCGTTCCCGACTATTCCCCAGGCGGCGCGCTGCTCGAGGCGGCGCCGTTCAAGACGCGGATCTACTCGCTCCGCAGGCCGGCCCCCCTGATCGAAGCGGCCCGCGAAGCCCGAATCCTCCTCCTGCAGGGCTACGTGCTGTCGAAGGTCCCCGCCTTGGCCGGCCTGGGCAAAGTCATCATCGCCGACATCTATGATCCGTTCGTCCTGGAAAATCTATTCAACCACGCCGAACGGCATACTCTCCAGAACCGGCAGGCGATCCATTTGCACGATTTGCGCGTGGCCAATGGGCTGCTCCTGAGGGCCGACCATTTCCTGTGCGCCTCGGAGCGGCAGAGGGATCTTTACACCGGGGCCCTGATGAGCCTGAGCCGGATCGATCCGGCCTTCATGGAAGCCGGGCCGGACATCGAGCGGCTGATCAGCGTCGTGCCGTTTGGGATCGACGGCGGCGACGCGGCCGCCGCAGCGGAAGGCGGGGCGCAGGAGCCTCTCTGCCCCGGAATCGGCCCATCGGACCTGATGCTGCTCTGGGGCGGCGTCTTGACGCCTTGGTACGATCCCCAGACCCTGCTCGAGGCGCTGGCCATCGCCCGGGAGACCGAGCCGCGGCTGAAGCTGCTGTTCATGTCCGTCACGCACCCCAATCCCGAGATCCCGGGCTGGGACACGGGGGATGGAGCCAAACGCTTCGTCGAGGGCTCGCCCATTCTGAGGGACGCGGTCTTCTTCAACGACGGCTGGGTCCCCTACGCCGAGCGGGGCCGCTATTTCCGCCGGGCGGATATCGGGGTGTCCATCCACCGGACCCATCTGGAGACGCGCTATTCCTTCCGGACGAGAATGCTCGATTACATCAAGCACGGCTGCCCCATCCTCTGCTCAGAGGGGGACTACTTCGCCGACCTGATAGCCCGGGAGGACCTGGGCGTCGTCGTCGGATCGGGCGACAAGGACGGGATCGTCCGCGGCCTTCTGGCCCTGGCCGGGGACGAGGGACGGCGGGCGGCCATCCGGGCCCGCCTGGAAAAAGTTCGCGAGCGCTTCCAATGGCGGGATATGGCCGCGCCGCTCGTCGCCTGGTGCGAGGAAACCCTGCGGACTCCCCCGCCGGCCAGGCCGCGCGCCGGCAGCAAAAGCAAGGACCGGATTCCCGTCGGCAGCCGTTCGGGTCATAATAAGGCCGTGGAGATAGCCCGGCGCCTTCTCCGCCCGGCGGACGGCCGTCCGCCGTCGCGGCTGCTGCTGCGCCTGAGGCGGCTTATCGGACGATAGGACCATGCGCATCGCCTTCGTGGGAACCCGCGGCGTGCCGGCCCGCTACGGCGGCTTCGAAACCTGCGCCGAGGAGCTGGGCAAGCGCCTGGCCGCTCGCGGGCACGACGTGTGCGTCTATTGCCGGCGGGGTCCCGAAAAGACTCGGCTATCCAACTATCTCGGGATGAAGCTGGTCCACCTGCCCGTCATCCGCCTGCGCTCACTGGAGACTTTGTCCCACGTGATGCTGGCCCTTCTGCACGCCCTCTTCGCGCGCCGCAACGACGTCATCCTGGTCTTCAATTACGCCAGCTCTCCCCTGCTGGCCGTGCCGGCCTGGATGGGCCTCCGGATCGTGCTGCATATGGACGGCATCGAATGGGCCCGCCAGAAGTGGGTCGGGCTGGGACACCGCTATTTCGCCCTGGCCGAGCGGCTGGCGGTGCGGCTGCCCATCCCTCTGATCAGCGACTCCCGGGCCATCCAAGACTACTACCGCGAGCGGCACGGCCGGGAGACGGTCTTTCTCTCCTACGGGGCGCCGCAGCTGGAATCAAGGGCGCCGGAGATCCTAATCCGACAAGGGCTGAGATCGCGGGGCTACTTTCTACAGATGGCCCGCTTCGAGCCCGAGAACAACATCCACCTGACCCTGCGGGCCTTCGAAAGGCTGGAAACCGATAAGAACCTGGTTCTCATCGGCGGCAGCACCTATCGCTCGGGGTATGTGGACAGCCTGCGCAAGACGAAGGATCCGCGCGTCCGCTTCCTGGGCTTCTGCTACGATCCGGATGTCCTGCGGGAGCTTCTCTGCCACAGCTATGCCTACATCCACGGCAACGAGGCGGGCGGGACCAACCCCGGACTCCTGCAGGCCATGGCGGCCGGCTCCTTCGCGCTGGCCCGTGACGTCGTCTACAACCGCGAGGTGGCGGGCGATAAGGCCCGCTATTTCGCCAAGACGACGGAGTCTCTGCTGGCCGAGATGCGCTGGGCGGTCGGACATCCGGAAGCCCTTCAGGAAGGCCGCGAGGCGTCGCGCCGCATCATCCGCGAGCGCTACGATTGGGATCGCGTGACCGACGGATACGAAGCCCTCTTCCGGAAGCTCCCCTCTTAGAAGGCGCCCTTGCCGCCGGCCGCCACCACCACGGTCTTGGCCAGGATCAGCAGGTCCAGCCAGATGGACCAGTTGCGGACGTAGCGCTCGTCGAGCTTGATCCGGTCCTGGAAGGTCAACTCGGAGCGGCCGCTGGTCTGCCACAGGCCGGTGATGCCGGGCTTGACCTCGAACAGGATGACCGGGTGGGGCTGGATCGACTCGACCTCTTCCCGCAGGTAGGGCCGCGGGCCGACAATACTCATGTGCCCCCGCAGGACGTTGAGGAGCTGGGGCAGCTCGTCCAGGCTGAAGCGGCGCAGGAAGCGGCCGATGCGGGTGACGCGGGGGTCGCCCGACTTGATCTTCTTGAAGCGCTCCCATTCCTCGCGGGCCTGGGGGTCGCGGGCCAGCAGGTCGCGCAGATGGGCCTCGGAGTCGACGAACATGGTCCGGAACTTGATGATCCGGATGGGCTTGTTGCGCCGCCCGCAGCGCTCTTGCAGGAAGAGGACCGGCCCGCGGGAATCGATCTTGATGGCCGCGGCGATGAGGACCATCACGGGCAGCAGGACGATGAAGGAGACGATGGCCAGGATATACTCGAAGGTGTTCTTGAAGAAGATGTTCCAAGGCTTGTGCAGGTTCTTGCGCACGGCCAGGGTCAGGACGCGGCCGATGTTCTCCAGCTCCACTCCGGCCGTGATCAGGTCGCCGGTGCGGGGGATGTAGCGGATCGTCTCGCTGACCCCGTCCCAGCGGCGGAGAAGCTCCACCATCCGGGCCCGGGGGATGTCGGGGAAGGTGACGACGATGTCCTCGAAGGGGATCTTCTCCTTCCATTCCTCGATGTCGTCGTAGTGGCCGAGGATGGGAACGCCGTCGGTGGTGCGGCCGACCTCGGCCTCGTTGTCGGTCAGGCAGCCGACGATGCGGAAGCCCAGGGATCGATTGCGCCGAATCGCTTTGATGACCTCGCTGGTGCCGTTGCGGGAGCCGATGATCAGGACCCGCTTCTCCCAGAGATGGAGGCCGACCAGGAGACGCTTGGTCAGGAAGCGGGCCGCCGGGAGGGTGAAGAAGCTGAACAGGCCCATCAGGACCAGGATGATGCGCGAGAAGGGCAGTGATTTCTGGGTCAGGACCGCCGCCGCCAGGACCAGAATCATGGCCATGAGCGAGCTCTTGACCAGAAGGCGCGTCTCGTCCCAGTGCGAATAGCGCTTGGTGTAGAGCTTTTCGTAGGCAAAGACAAGGATCCAGGCCAGGAGGTAGTAGGCGTTGGCCAGAAACGGCCCGGACAGGGCCGGCCAGACCAGGATCGAGGAGAAGAGCAGGGGCAGGATATCGCGGCGCAGGAAGTAGGCGGCCAGGAAGGCCACGGCCAGGGCGGCGACGTCCGAGGTCACCAGGAAGCCGAGGCTGATGATCTTTTTCAGCATGTGCGCGCACGGATAAGGCTGATCGCTCCCCCATATAGCCCAGAATCTCGGCGGCTGTCAATCAAGACGACGAGCCGGCGAGGCCGCAGGGCCATCGAGTGGGCAAGGGCGGGCAAGGGCAGGCTGGAGCGACACGGCTCGACCAACCCCCGAGACGGTTTATACCAGAAATGGGCGCCGATAGGAAAGGGGGGCGGCCCGCGGGCGGCCGCCCCCTGGAGCAACTCCCCAAGTGCTTACAACAGCTTCCTAGCGGCCCTTGCTCTTGGGCACGGCCACCGTCACCGTGCCGGTCATGATGTTGCCGGCCGCATCCTTGCATTCGACCATGATGGTGTAGATCCGTCCGTCGCCGGTACCCGAGCGCTCGGCCCGCAGGTTCAGGGTCAGGGCGCTCGTGATTTCCCAATCCGGCGCCGTATCCCCGTCGCCCAGGCCATCCTCGGGCTCATTGCTCTCGACCGACATGATCCGACTGGTGACCGGGCCGGAGCAGCCGTCCGTGGCGCTGACCGTGATGGTCACAGGGACCATCTTGTGGTTCGGCGACCAGAGGGCGGCCGGATCGGCCGTGATCGACTGGATGATAGGGGCCGTCTCATCGTAGACCGTCACCAGGGCCGTTGCCTGGGCCGAGACCCCGTTTTCGTCGGTGACGGTCAGGGTGACGGCGGTCTCGCCAAGCGGATAGGGACCCTCGGGAGAGATCGCGAAGGTCAACTGGTCTCCGTCCGGATCGCTCGATCCGTTGTCGAAGTCCAGGGCCGCGGCCTTGGCCTGGCAGTTCGCCCCGGCGGGCAGGCTCAGGTCCTTCGCAACGGCGATGGGGGCCGAGTTCCAGCCCGTGGGCGTCCAGTCGGGGAACCTGTCCGCCGATGGATTGTCCGTCAGATTCGTCAAGCTTCCCGGCAAAGGCGATCCATTGGCGAGCCTGGCGACGATTTCGCGGTTTCCAAAATAGCTGCATTCGAAAATGATGGGACCTGTGTTGCCGCCGATCGTCCAGACGGGCCAGAGATTCCCCCCGGAGGAAGAGAAGCGACCCAGGAAAACTCTGTTCTGGCCGAACTTGTCCATCTTGTAAAATTGCAGCCCGCCGGCGGCGTCTTCATAATAGAGAATCCATTCATCCGTGGGATTGATGTCGCCGACCCATTCGGGGATGCCGTCGGTCGGCAGCAGGATCTCCTCTCCGAATCCGAGCATGTCTTGATATCCCGTGTACATCCACGAGGTAATCCCCCCAGCGCTCGAACGGCTGAAGAGAATGCGATCGCCGTCAGGCGCAAGGCAGTAATTGTAGTTGTTCAGCCCGCTGGAATTCGGAATCCTGCGAAGCTCGTTGCTTTCAAGATCCAGACGATAGACTTCGGAGGGGTAGGGATCGGCCCGTATGTAGTACAGGACATTCGAATCAGAAGGATCCCAATTCGGGAGATAGGCGAATTTGCCGTCGGGGTAGTCCGTGAGTTGGCGGATGTTCGTCATTTCGGGATCCGCGGGTGCGCCCGGATCGATGAGGTAGATCTCCCAGCTGCTTCCGTCCAAGACGGTTCGGCCCGCGAAGGCGATTTTCCGGCCGTCGGGAGACCATCGCGCCGTATCGACCCCGAGAATCCCCTTGACGCCGGGGAAGAAGGTCAACTGCCTGGTCTGGTTGGTCGTCAGGTCGAGGACATACAGGTTCTCATGGCCGTCCCGGGTGGACATGAAGACGACTCGGCCTCCTATCTCCTGGGGATCGACGCCTTGAGCCAAGGCCGGCAAGGCCAAGACAAGAAGGCTGAACATAAAGCCCGCGATAAGCTTTCTCCACATGCACGTGCTCCTTTGAAAATTTTCGTACCGGGTACGCTTGCCAGCACGTTCGGCCGCGGCTCTGCGCAAGTCAAGCCTTGGCTTGGACTTGGCCGCATTTGACCGCCTATTTCCGCAGATGTCCGGGGGCAGGAGCGGAGAAGCGGCTGGGCCAGTCAAGGGCCCGTTTTCGGCTGGCGGGGTTTGCGGATTATGCGTTGGGTATGATATGAAAGGCGTCCATAATTCCGCGTTAGGGATGGATATGGACTATCCGAGCGAATCGAAGCTGTCGTCATGGAAAGAGATCACAAAGTATTTGGGCTATTCCGAGCGGACATGCCGGCGGCTCGAGAAAGAGAGCGGGCTGCCTGTCTATCGCTTGGAGGGGGGCTCCAGCTCCCGCGTTTTCGCCTATAAGCCCGAGCTGGACGCCTGGTTCCGGCAAAGCGGGAGCAAGGCGGCGCTGGCAGAAGCGCCGATCGCGAAGAAAGGGGCGGTCGGAAAGACGGCGTGGTATTTCGCCGGGGCCATCCTCGTTCTGATCCTGGGCTTCGGGGTGATTTTGAGGGCGACCTCGCACGACGCCAAAGCGGCCGATTTTAGAATCGACGGATCCGTGCTCCGCATCCTGAACAAAGAGAAGAAGGAGATCGGGCGCTTCGACTCCGGGCTGCCGGGACTTGAAAAAGAGGAGTTCTACCGGGAGCGATTCCCGGTCAGAACGCTCAACGAAGAGAATATCATCAAATGGCCGATCATTCTGATCGCCGACATCAACAACGACGAGGAGCCCGAGGTCATCTTCAGCACCCAAACCAGGAGCGGATACGGGGAAGGGCGGCTCTACTGCCTGGATAAGCGCGGCAACAAGCTGTGGGAATTTGCGGCCGGGAGGCGGCGCGTGTACGGGACGGGCGCGATTTCCGCCGACTTCATGATCGAGGGCATCGGCGCGTTCGATATGAACGGCGATGGGAGCCTAGAGATCTGCGTCATCAGCGCGCATGTGGACGATCCCCCCACGCAGTTGGCCGTACTCGATGCCGCGGGGAGCGTGATCGGCGAATATTGGAACTACGGGCGGCTAATCGACATGGCCTCCGCGGACATCAACTCGGACGGGCGCCCGGAATTGCTCGTCGTCGGCACCAACAACGAGTACGGCAAGGCCTGCCTGATCGCTTTCGATCCGGGCCATATCCGGGGCGGATCGCCGCAGATGGACGAGAGATATATCTGCCGGGATCTCGAGGCGGGCACGGAGCTTGTCCATATGCTATTCCCGGAGCGAGAGTCCATGCGCTGGATCAATATCATGGCCGACGGCCGGATCAAGACCATGACCATCCACAGCTGCCTGCATTTTGAGCTCGACCCCGCGTTGGCCATTGCGGCGGTCAAGACGACGGCTGTCTATCAACAAAAATACGGCCAGCTCCTTCGGGAAGGCAGGCTGGGAGCCGGGGCGGGCGACCGGGAGCTGCCGTCGCTTAAGGACAAGGCCCTTTACTGGAGCGGGAAGAAATGGACCGCGACTCCCCAATAGGGGTCAGGTCTTGACATTTGACATTTTCAACCCCGCAGCACCCATGCGCTCCGGGGCGGAAGCCGATTTTGTGACCTCGATGCCCGATTGACAGCCCGGCTGAACCATCATAAATTTCCCCTGCACGGATTCGGCGGGACGGAATCAATCAACAACAAGCTGCTGCTGGTGGAGACGAAATAGGGGCGGTGGGGGTCGGGGGTCAGGGCAAGTCCTCCTCGCGGCAAAAGGCGGAGAAGGGCAAGACCCTCACGCCGGCCTTCATGTAGTCGCGCGTCCCCATGTGGACTTGGTAAAGGCGGCCGATCTTGGTCCGCTCGCGGAAGTAGTGGAGCGCCGGATTGATGGATCTCTCCCCTGTCTTGCATTCGACCGCAAAGGAGGGGCGCCCGTCCTTGAGAACGACGAAATCGACTTCCCGCTTATCGGTATCACGCAGGAATCTGAGCTCCATCCGATAGCCCTGGGTATCCTCGAGGAGATGGCAAGACTTGAGCAACTGGCAGGCCACCAGGTTTTCAAACCGGGGGCCGGCGTCCGGGATCATCGACCAATCCCATAAATAGAGCTTCTGCTCTTTCTTGACGGCCCTAACGCGCGGAGCTCCGAACGGGGCGATGCGAAAGCACATGTAGAGGCGCTCGAACACGGAGAGCCAGCGGTCCGTCGTGTCGTGGGCCACGCCAAGGTCCTGACTCAGACTTCTGACCGAGAGCGGCGCGCCCACGCGGCGCGGCAGCTCCTCGGCCAACAGCTCGAGCAGGCTGAGCTCCTTGACCCGTTCCAGATCCCGAATGTCGTCATAGACGACGCGATGGATTCGCTCCCGTTGCCAGCGACGCCACAACCGTTCCCCGCCGTGGAGACAGGGTTCGGGAAAGCCTCCGAATCGAAGAAGATGGGCCAAGTCGGCGGCAGTCGATCCGCCCAGCTCCGGAAGAGAAAAGGGATGGAGACGATAGCCGTGGTAGCGGCCTTGAAGGGAATCGCCGCCGCGGCTGTAGCAATCCAGGCGGGCGGAACCCGTCACGATGAACGCCGGGCGCGGCGCACGGGAATCAAAGAACCCTTTGACCAAGCTCCGCCAACGGGCGTACTTATGAATCTCGTCGAGTATGATCAGGGGCTGCCCGGAGGGGAGCTCGCCCCTCATGAGCGCCGGCCGGACGCGGATATCGTCCCAGTTGAGATAAGCCGGGTGGCTGCGGACGGGATTCGGTAGGAAGGAGAGCGCGAAGGTCGTCTTGCCCACCTGGCGGGGGCCGCCGACGAAGAGCATCTTGGTTTTGAGGTCGGCCGCAGCGCTTTTCTTGAGGTAACGAGAGCGTAGGGGGACCATGGTGTTTTCAGTATAATCCTAAATTACTCATGAGTAAAGTTGGATCAGGCGTAAACGAAGGAGGAGCGGTCAGGAGGAGGGGGTCAGGTCTTAAGATTCAAGTTTTCTGCCAACGAGGGTTTCCATTTCGTCAACGGAAGTGGGCTAATCTTGAATCTTAAGACCTGACCCCTTCTGTTGGCTTCCTTGACACGGGCCGGCCCGCCCGCTACCCTGGGCCCGAATTGCGACAACTGCCATGATATGTCGACACGAAAACAGGGTCGAGTTGATCCGGCTGTCCCCCTCTCTCTCCCCCCCCTCGTCCCACGCAGTCGCGCCCGGCCTGACCCTGTGGGAATGCCGCGATTGCGGGTTTGTCTTCTCGGACCGCTGGGCGGGGGGGTTCGATCCCAAGGCGATCTACGACTCTTTCTACGACCGCAACGAGATCGTAGGGCGGTTCCACAGCCCGGTGGAAGCGGTGGTGCGCCTTTTCCGGCTGTTCAGGGCCTTCAAGATCTGGACGATCAAACCGGGGGCCAAGTCGATCCTCGACGTAGGCAGCGGGCGCGGATTTATGCTTTATTACCTGAAGCGGTTCTTCGGGTATAGGAGGGCGGCCGGGACACAGATGGCGCGGGGGGCCTTCGAGTTCTCGCGGGATGTACTGGGCTTGGAGATGTACCACGACGAGCTGCCGGAGCTGGGGCTTACGGGTGGATCGTTCGAGATGGTGACGCTGTGGCATGTGCTGGAGCATATCGCGGATCCGGAGCGGTACATGGAGGAGATCAAGCGGCTGCTGGCGCCGGGGGGGCGGCTGGTGGTCGAGGTGCCCAATTTCCGGTCGTGGACGCGGGCTTACACGGGGCTGGATTGGCTGGGGCTGGACCCCGATTATCACGTTCACTTTTTTACACCAGAGGCGCTGACGGGGGCGCTGGAGAGGCACGGGTACAGGGTCAGGCTGGTCCATACCTTCTCGCTGGAATATTCGGCCTTCATCTCCACCCAGAGCCTGCTCAGCAAGTGGACGCGGACGCGGAGCCTGGTGTTTCGGGCCCTGCAGACGGGGGGGGAGAGCGCGGGGAGCGAGCGGGAGCGGAGGGTGCGCGGGGGATGGACGTGGCCGCTGTTTGTGGGGCTATTTCCGCTGTGCCTGATCGCCAATGTGCTGCTGTTCGGCACGCGGCGGGGCGAAGTGCTGCTGATCGTCGCCGACAAATAGGGGTCAGGTCTTAAGATTCAAGTTTTCTGCCAACGACGGTTTCCATTTCGTCAACGGAAGTGGGCTAATCTTGAATCTTAAGACCTGACCCCTTTCTCACGGGCGGAGGAATGCGCTATCATCTTGGGGGGCGATCATCTTGAAAGCATGGCTCTCCAAGTCCGCGGCCTGGCTATGGTGGCATCTGCCCTTCAGGCGCCGGACACGGCAAGCGATCAAGACGGCGGTCTTCTCATGGGCCGGCTTCCCGTTCAAGAAAACCAGGACCTACAGGAATTGGGTCGAGATGCGGAAGCTGTCGCAAGGCATCGCTTGGGACGCCGAGAGTCCATTTCCCTCCCACTACGACCTAACTCTTCTGGACAAGAAGCCGGAGGCGGCCGCCAAGGCCCAGGCGCCGCGTCGCGTCGCGCTGGTGATTCACGCCTTCTATCCCGATATCTTCGAGAGAATCCTGTCCAGGATTGAAGCGGGATGCAGCCCGGAGGCGAATCTCAAGGTGACGGCCTACGTCTCCACCACCGCCGGAAACGAGGCGCGGGTCAGGAGGATCTCCGAAGGCCGCCGCTTCCCTGTTGCCGTCGAGGCTTTTCCCAATCACGGCCGTGACGTCCTCCCTTTCCTGAAGCTGGCCGCCAGGATCGAGGATGAAGACGCCATGGTCGTCAAATTGCACACCAAGAAGTCGAATCACCGGCTGACCGGTGATCTGTGGCGCGAGGAGCTCTTAGCCGGCTTGCTGGCCCCCGGGAGGATCGAAAAGGCCCTCGCGTACTTCCATGAGCACCCCGGCGTCGGGCTGATCGGCCCGGCGGGGCACATCGTCCCCATGAGCCTGTATTATGGAGGTAACGCGCAGGCCCTGCGCTTCTTCGGCCGCGTATTCAGCGTTTCCGTTCAGGAGCTGCAGACCATGGATTTCATCGCCGGGGGGATGTTCTTCGCCCGGCTGGCGGCGCTCAAGCCGCTTCTGTCGTTGCATATCCCCGACACGATGTTCGAAGCGGAAGCCGGGCAGAGCGACGGAACCATGGCCCACGCCATCGAGAGGGTTTACAGCCTGAGCGCGCGCTTCCAAGGCATGACCCTGGCTGACACGTCATTCCCCAAGAGCGAGGCGAGCCTCAGGGCGTCCCAGGATCACCCCTTCACGTGGTGAGGGGCAGGAGGAGGGGAGAGACCACCGGGCATCGAATCCGCCGCTGTTCCGAATCGCGCCGGTCCGTTGTGCCGGCGATGATTTGCGGCTGTCTTTGATATAACATACGGCCGTCATGAAGCGGAAGCGCGATCGGGCAGCAAAGTGGATCGCGGCGGCGGCGTTCGCGGTCATGGCCTTCGCGGTTCTCAAAAACATCGCCTATCCCCTGCTCTGGAACGACGAGGGCGAGACGGCGATGTACGCCGAGCGGGTGCTGGACTTCGGGTATCCCAAGGTCAGTGACGGCAAGAACGTCGTCTACTGCCTGGAGCTCGAGGACAAGATGGCCGGGCGGAGGACGCCGAGTGGCGCCTACCTGGGGTCGGGCTGGGGGCATTTTTATTTTGGGGCGATCGGCGCACTGGCGGCGCGGGCGGCGGATGCCATCGCGGGACGGACGGGAATCGGGCTGGAATTCGAGACGGAGAACACAGCCAACGCTCCTGACAATGACGCCGCAAAGGCGGGAACTGACCGCACCATCAATAATGCGGACGGGTCGGGAGCCGGAACCGCGCCCGATCCCGCTCTAAAGAACCGTGGCGACCGGCCGCGCAACGCCGACGTCTATTTGAAGACCGCTCTGTTGCGGATCCCGTTCGCGCTGGCGGGGCTGGCGTCCATCGTGCTGATGGTGATCGCCATGGCGCCGCTACTGACGGGGGGAAGCGCTGCGGGCCGCGGCCAGGAACCCAAATCGCGGAGCCGGTGCCCCTCGGGCTTGGATGTCGACGATAAAGCCAGGGCGCTCCCCAATAAGCTCGCGACCACAAAACTTGAGGACTCAATAAAACCTAAGAATTCTTCCGCAAGTGACTCTTCAGGACAGGCCGATCGCCGTCCTTCCACCCGCGTCTGGCTGTTCGCCGCGGCGCTCTTCGCCTGGCAGACGCTGTCGGTTCCGTGGGCCCTGCACATGCGGGAGATGCGCTATTACTCGCTCGTCTCCCTGCTGCTGGCTTGGGTGCTCTACCTGGCCGTCCGGCGGCATACGGGCAGGATGCGGGCGGGGCGGTACGGGGCGCTGATCTTCGCGGCGCTCGTGCTGCTGCTTGTGACGTTTCCGGTCGCCATGGCGGGCGCGGCGGCAGCGCTGGGTCTGGCGGAGATCGCAATCTTGATCCGCAAGCGCGATGTGAGGCGAGCCGTCGGCGGGATCATCCCCTTGGCGGCTGTCGGGGCGGCGGCAGGCATCTACGCGGTCATCTTCCGTTCGATTCCCATAGCCGCCGGGTTCGCGGCCATGTTTCCGCGGTCGGAAGGGCAGGCCTGGAAGACCGCGGTTAAGCTCTTCGCGTTCTTCCGGGATTACGAGTCGCTGTGGGTGATCGCGGCGGCCGTGGCGCTGGGCGCGGCCGCGGCGATCGTATCATGGGCACGAGAGCGCGGCGCGATCCGCAAGGACGGCGCCGCTCCGGCCTTCATCATGGGCCGCGCGGACAGGCGGCTGGTCAAGCTGTCGCTGGCCCTGGTTGCCTACATGGCCCTTCACGTCGTGGTCCTTCTCCGGCTGTCCTTTCCCCAGACCTACGAGCGCTATTTCATCTGGCTGCAGCCGGCGGCGGGGCTGGCGCTGTGGCTGAGTGTGTTCGCTATGGGCGGGATGGTGAAGAGCCTGCGGAAAAGATGGGCCAGGCGGGCGGCGGCCGCGACTCTGGCGGGCGGATTCACCCTTTTGGCGGTTTTCACGGCGGGAGAGCGGGCGCCGGTGTTGAGGGAGCGGGCTTATGAGTTATTTCATAGATACACCGGCCCCGTGGATTACGCCGTAGGGTTCATCCGACGGACGTATCCCAATCCGAGCTGCCTCGTGATCGCCGCGAACTACGAGGAATGCGTGCTCCAGTACTACCTGGGGAGCAAGGTCATTGTGGGATTCGTCGGCAACAACCAGGAAGAAGACGAGCGGCTCGTGCCGGACGTGATCGTACCCCGCAAGCGAATGACCTATACGAATCACGTCATCCGGGAGATGATCGCGCGGGGAGGGTACCGGGAGCGCCTGCTGCCGATCGTGGATTCGATCGTCAACGGGTCGCCGGAGGTGGCGCCGGGCCCATCCTCCCATATCTTCCGAACCCGACGCCCCCAGAGCGACCAGCAGAAGCTGCGGATCCTCATAAAGGACAAAAAGGGGTCAGGTCTTAAGATTCAAGATTAGCCTACTTCCGTTGACAAAATGACTACAATCGTTGGCAGAAAACTTGAATCTTAAGACCTGACCCCTATTTTCATCGGACTGGACATAAGGCATAATGATTCGGAATTTAATGAAGAAAAACGCCCGCGAAACAGCCTTTGCGCTGATCCTGACCCTTGTCTTTCTGGCCGCGGCAGGGTTTATCATTTCGCGCCATGAGATCTGGCGGGACGAGGCCCAGGCCTGGCTTTTAGCCAAGGAAAGCCGCACGTTGGACGACCTGGCCCTGCGCATCAAGTTCGACGGCCACCAAGCCCTCTGGTACTGGGGCCTGTTCGTCGTCTCGCGGTTCACGTCCTCGCCCGCGGCCATGCAGATCTTGCATTTGCTGATCGCGGCGGCGGCGGTGTTTCTCTTCGCCCGGTTCGCGCCGTTCCCGCGGGCGGCGCGCATCCTCTTCGCCTTCAGCTACTACGCCTTCTACGAATACGGGGTGATCTCCCGCAACTACGGCATCGGCGTGCTGACCCTCTTCTTCTTCTGCGCGGTCTGGAAGCAGCGGCGTCGCTCGCTGCTCCTTCCGGCGTTGGCGCTCCTGCTGATGGCCCAGACAAACTCGACCATGGTCATCCCGGCCGTGGCTTTCGCCATCGTGTCGACGGGGGAAGCTTTCTTCTTGCGGAAGGAAGGCCGGCCGCGCTTCCTCGTCTTCGCCGCCGTGGTCGTCCTGATCGGACTTGGCATCGGGCTCTACCAGTCACTCCCCGATCAGTCCTCGATCTACGCTAAGAGCATCGACGTCGAAGTCCAGCCGCACAAGGCCTACTTCATCTATCGGATGATCGGCAAGGCTTTCCTGGCCCTGCCTGACCCGGGGCTGCATTTCTGGGGGAAGTCGATCCTGAACCGCTATGCGTCCGCCCCGGTCACGACGCCGCTGCTGTCGGGATTGATCCTGCTTTTTGCGCTGGTCGCCATGCTCGATCGGCCGCGGGCGCTGGCCTTTGGGGTGATGGCCGGCGGAGCGCTGTGCGTTTTTTATTATGCGGCTTACCTCGGGTACATGCGGCATCATGGGGCGCTATTCATAGTCTTTTTAGCGGCGATGTGGGTAGCGGCGGAGGAGAAAGCGGTGCCGTGGGGAGGCGCGTTCCTGAGGGGCGTTGCGCGATGGGGGCGGAAGGCGGCGCCGGCGGTGGTCACGGGGCTGCTGGCCATCCAGACAGCCGGGACGGCGATAGCGGCGGCGTACGAAGTACAGCTGCCTTTCTCGCAGGGCAAGCGGACGGCGGCATATATTGAGGAATACGGGCTGAAGGATCATGTTCTGGTGGGCGATGTGCCGTACGCCATGTCCACCGTCTCGGCTTATTTGGGCAGGCCTATCTATCTGCCGCGGTTGGAGCGCTGGGCCACCTACACACCGTGGATCGAGGAGGTCCATCGGAACACCGGCATGACCGAGATCATGGCGGCGGCGGAGCGACTGAGCCGGGAGACGGGCAAGGAGTACCTGCTCGTTTTGGCTTATCCGCTGGGCGAGGGCTCGCTGAGGACAAGGCGGCTGCGGCCGGTGGCGGTGTTCGGGGGAGCGATCGTCGAGGACGAATATTTCTACTTGTACCAGCGGGATAAAAGAGGGGTCAGGTCTTAGGCGCGGATGTCGCGCAGGAGGCCGCCCTGGCGGTCCTTGGCGGAGACGATGGGGTTGGCCGCTTTCCAGTCGATGGCCAGGTCCGGGTCGGACCACAGGAGCGCGTGCTCGTCGGCGGGCGAGTAATAGGCCGTGCACTTGTAGATAAAGTCGGCCCGCTCGCTGAGGACGATGAAGCCATGGGCGAATCCGGCTGGGATGTAGACTTGGCGGGGGGTATCGTCCGAAAGCTCTATGCCCGTCCAGCGGCCGAAGGTGGACGAGCCGGGGCGGATGTCGACCGCCACGTCCCAGACCGAGCCGCACACCACGTAGACCAGCTTGCCCTGGGGGTTGGGCGATTGGTAGTGCAGGCCGCGCAGGACGCCGCGGCGGGAGGACGAGCGGTTATCCTGGACGAACGGCCCGGGGATGCCCGCTTCCGCGTAGGCGCGCTCGGAGTACGTCTCCATGAAGAAGCCGCGGTCGTCCGTGAAGACGCGCGGCGTGATGATCTTGACCTCGGGCAGGATCGGGGCGGATTCGACGAGAAGCGGCGCCACGCTCAAACCTCCCCATCGGCCACGCGCAGGAGGTACCGGCCGTACTCGTTCTTCTCCATGTCGCAGGCCAGTGCGCGCACTTGGGCGGCGTCGATATAGCCGCGGCGGAAGGCGATCTCCTCGACGCAGGCGATCTTCAGCCCCTGCCGCTCCTCGATGGTCTGGACGAAATTGGAGGCCTGGAGCAGCGACTCGTGGGTCCCCGTGTCGAGCCAGGCGAAGCCGCGGCCCAGGAGCTCCACTTTCAGGCGGCCGCTGTCGAGGTAGGCCCTGTTGAGGTCGGTGATCTCCAGCTCGCCGCGGGGGGAGGGCTTGAGCGCGCGGGCCACGGAGGCGACGTCGCCGTCGTAGAAGTAAAGCCCGGGGACGGCGTAGTGCGAGCGGGGGCGGGCCGGCTTTTCCTCGATCGAGAGGACTTTGCCAGAGGCGTCGAACTCGACCACGCCGTAGCGCTCGGGGTCGCGGACGAGGTAGCCGAAGACAAGGCCGCCGGAAGCGAGCGAGCCGGCCCGATCGAGGATCCCGGACAGGCCGTGGCCGAAGAAGATATTGTCGCCCAGGACGAGCGCGCTGGGCGAGCCGGCGACGAAATCCTCGCCGATGATGAAGGCCTGGGCCAGGCCCTCGGGCCGGAGCTGGACCTTGTAGGAGAAGCGCAGGCCGAGGCGCGAGCCGTCGCCGAGGAGACTCTCGAAGCGGGGCAGGTCTTCGGGGGTCGAAATCAGGAGGATGTCCCGGATGCCGGCCATCATCAGGACCGACAGGGGGTAGTAGATCATCGGCNNTAGACGGGCAGGAGCTGCTTGCTGACGACGCGGGTGATGGGAAAGAGGCGCGTGCCGGCCCCGCCGGCCAAGATGATGCCTTTCATGGGCCTAGGATAGGTTCACGCGTGCGGTGAGTCAAGTAAGAAGGGGTCAGGTCTTGACATTTGACATTTCGCCAACCAATGGGGTCAAAACGCAAACAAAAGGCGCTCTTTTCAAGAAATGTCAAATGTCAAGACCTGACCCCTATTTTGGCGGAGCCGACGGCGATGATGGAGAAGCCGGCTTTGCGCAGATCGGCGTAGAAATGCTGCAGCATGCGGCGGCCGTCCATGATCAGCGGCCGGCCCTTGAGCCCCCGCAGCAGCTCGCCCAGCCCGCGGAACTGCGGCCAGTCCGTGGCGATGATGACGGCATCGGCGGCATCCACCGCCTTGGCCTCGTTCTGGAAGTATTTGATCTTGCGCGACGGCGGGAACAGCTCTTTAAATGAGTCCATGGCCGCGGGATCGTAGATGCGGATCTCCTTCGCACCGCGGGTCTGCAGGACCCGGACGATGTCGACGGCGGGCGTGTTTCGGATGTCATTGGTCGAGCGCTTGAAGGCCACGCCCAGCAGGGTCACCCGCTTGCCCGCCCAGGAGAAGCCGGCCTCCTTCTCGGCCCGATCTATGAAGCCCAGCAGCTGGCGCCGGTTGGCCAGGTAGGTCTCATTGACCAGGATCGGCTCTTTCCCCGCTTCCTTGAGCTGAGTCGAGAGCGAGCGGGCGTCCTTGATCAGGCACGAGCCGCCGGCGTACAGGCTGTTGTAGAGGCCCCACGACCCGATGCGCGGATCGCCGGCCAGGATGCGGCGGACGTTCTCGAACTGGAGATCGGGGAAAGCCTCGCAGGTGCGGCCGATTACGTCGAAGCAGATGGCCAGCTTGTTGAACAGGATGAAGTTGGCCAGCAGCTTGCCGGCCGCGGCTTCCTTGGGGTTGACCTCGACGTACTCGATGCCGGGCGCGTGCACGAAGCGCTGGTAGATCCGGCGCATCACGGCGAAGTCCTTCTCGCTCCAGGCGCCGATGACGATGCGGTCGGGCTTGAGCGAGCCGGACACCGCCTTGCCTTCGACCAGGAACTCGGGGTTGGAGACGACACCGAAGTTCCGCACCCCGCGCTTGCGCAGGATCTCGGCCGTGCGGTCGGCCATGGCGATCGGCACGGTGCTCTTGTTGACGATGACCACGTACTGCGTCTGACGGCCCTTGTTACGTCGGGCCAGGGCTCGGGCCAACCGGTCGGCGGCGTCGTTGTAGTAGGAGAGGTCTGAGGCGCCGGTCTCCCCCACCTCGGGCGTCGGCAGGCACATGAAGATCGCGTCGCAGCCGTCCAGGAACGAGACGGTCTTGCGGTAATCCGAAGTCAGCTCGATGCGGGAGCGGTTGCGGACGAGGAGGTCGCCCAGCCCTTCCTCGAAAAGGCAGTTCTCGATGGTGTCGCGGTCGTTCGATCCGAGCATGGAGATCCGGCGCTCGTCGATGTCATAGACGAGAGTGTGGTGGCCGGAATCGGCCGATACGGCGGCCGAGCAGGCCCCGACGAAGCCGGCGCCAATGTAAAGGATGTTGACCGAGGAGAGGGACGGCGAGGGCACGGAGACCAGGGTGAAGGACGGGGCGGCCTTCTCCGGGGACACCTTCTTCTTTTTGTTTACGGGCATTTCAAGCTCCCAATCAGAGTGGGCGTTATTATATCCCAGAAGGGGTCAGGTCTTGACATTTGACATTTCTGCTTACGAATGTTCGCGTCCTTAGCACCGATCCCCTAGGCCGGTTCCCAGTCCCGATCTCGGTTCCTAGTCTCAGTCCCCGGCTTTCCGGTTCCCGTCCGGCTCACCGCGTCACCGCACCGCCGCTGTCACTTCGCGTAGAACTCCACCACCTTCGCCACCACGTAATCCTTCATTTCATCGGTCAGCTCGGGATAGACGGGCAGAGAGAGGACCGCGTTGGCGGCCTTCTCGGCAGCCGGGAACGTCCCCAGCGGGCAGTTGAGGGCCGAGAAGCACTCCTGCAAGTGGAGCGGCAGGGGGTAATAGACGGCGCACCCGATCGAGGCGGCCTTGAGATGGGCCATCAGCTTCTCGCGGTCGCGGGCCTGGATCGTGTACTGGTTATAGATATGGTAGTGGCGGTCGCCCGAGGCGCGGTAAACGGGCGCCGGCGTCTTGACCGCCCCCTGACCGGTCAGTCCGGCGGCGGCGAAGGCACGGTCGTAGTACTCGGCGTTCTTCTTGCGGCCGTCGGACCAGGCGTCAAGGTGGCGTAGCTTGACGTCAAGGACGGCGGCCTGGATGGCGTCGAGGCGGAAGTTGCCGCCGACGAACTTGTGGAAGTAGGTGGAGGGCGCGCCGTGGACGCGCAGGAGCTTGAGCTTGTCGTAGAGGGCCTCGTCGGAAGTCAGGACCATGCCGGCGTCGCCGAAGGCGCCCAGGTTCTTGCTGGGGAAGAACGAGAAGCAGCCCATATCGCCGATCGAGCCGCAGCGGCGGCTCTTGTACTCGGCCCCGATGGATTGAGCGCCATCCTCGATCACAGGGATGCGTAGGCGGCGAGCGAGGGCCATAATCGGGTCCATGTCGGCCATCTGGCCGAAGAGGTGGACGGGCATGATGGCCTTGGTGCGGGGGGTGACGGCGGCTTCGATCTTGGCCGGGTCGATGTTGAAGGTAACGGGGTCGATGTCGACGAAGACGGGCTTGGCGTGGAGGCGGTGGATGACGCCGGCGGTGGCGAAAAAGGTGAAGGGCGAGGTGATGACTTCATCGCCGGGGCGGATGTCGAGGGCCATGAGGGAGATAAGCAAGGCGTCGGTGCCGGAGGAGACGCCCACGGCGAAGCGGGCGCCGGAGTAGGCGGCCACGGATTTCTCGAAGGCCTCGACCTTGGGACCCATGATGAAGTACTGGGCGTCGCAGACTTCGTCGATGGCCGGGCGGATCTCGTCGCGGATGGCGCGGTACTGGGCTTTGAGGTCGAGCATCGGGACGCTGGTGACCATAAGGCGGCTCCTTCCAAAAAACGGACCGTTATTATACCAGAAGGGGTCAGGTCTTGACATTTGACATTTTCGGCTCCCCCCATCGATTCAACCGGCTTCACCGGGTAGCGGTCCGATAAGACGGGCCTCCATCTCCCTCAATGCGGCGGCCAAGCTCTCGTCAGTCCCCCGTTGCACCTCCAGTCGATGAGCCAGCTGTGCCACGGCTCGATAGTCCATCCCCCACCGTTTCCCGATTTCTACCAGAGATTGGCTCATGTGTCGCGTTTCCAGATAGATCGCTATCTTCTTCTCGATCTTGCCGGCCTTACCAGTTCTTTCGCCGCCCGCATCGGCTCGGCTCATTCCCCCGGCAACAACGGTCGATCGGGCCAGAAGCACATCCCGCACGACGGACCGAATCGATTCGTGCGTCGGGCCGGCAGGGACCCGGCGGAGGATGCACGGGATCTCCTTCCGGTCACTCTCGATGTTGAACCGCGCACGAATGTCCTTAGCGAAGGCCTCGCTGCCCATGAACGCCCGCTGCCTTACGGGCGGCCGACCGGCTTTCGGATTACGCATCATCTCACGGACATATCTCTCGTAGAGCGGAACGGCCGCCTCTGGATCGGGGTGCAGGAAGCCAAGCACGAACGACCTATCGAAATTGCGAAAAGCCGGATCTTGCCGGCCGCAGACCAGCTCGTAGCTGCTCCAACGATATTCCCCTGGCAATCTGCAGATTTTGGCCCGCACCGGATTGAGGTGGATATAGGAGGAGAGGAATACCGCATAAGCCGCATCCTCGACGAGGACGGACCCGAATCTCCCCTGGAACACATGCCCGATAATGCCGTGCTTGGCCTTGATCCAATTGGAATAGGCGGAATTGAGATGGTGGATGGCCTCGGAAATGTTGGGGCGGAGGGTCTTCATGTAGAGATGAAAGTGATTGGGCATGAGGCAATATGTGTAGCAAATGCAATCATATTTCAGCAGGGATTCGCCTAGCTTTCTGATGAAAACCAGATTGTCGTGATCGCCGAAGAAAATCGGGTCTTTGCGCTCACCACGGCAATAGACGTGATAGGTTCCGCCGGCAATTTTGAAGCGGAAAGGCCGAGCCATCTGCGCAGGTACCTCTGTGTTCCAAGAGGATGACGTACCGGCGGCAGAAAATTCTCAGCAGGGACGAATGAAAAAGGCGAAAATGTCAAATGTCAAGACCTGACCCCTCTCAGCTTGTAGGCCAGGTCGATGGAGGGCAGGGCATCGTCCAGGCCGAAGCCGCGGCCGGCCAGCGTCTCGGCGTAGCAGGCGGTGTGAAGGTCGGCGAACCCGGACTCGAACTCGATCGCTTCGCCTCCGACCGAGAGGCGCCGGTAGGCCTTGCCACCAGCTGCAACGCAGGCGGCGGGCAAGTCCTGGAACCTCAAGGACAAGGTCCAGCGGACGAGGGCGTGACGGAGCTCGAGGAAGCCGGCGGCGCGATCAGACGTATGCTCGATGACGTCGAATCCGGCAGCCGGGCCGAAGATCCACAGCAGCATGTCGAAGAAATGGATGCCGATGTTGGTGATGATGCCGCCGGACTTGGCCTCCCGCCCCTTCCAGGAATAGGCGTACCAGCGGCCGCGCGGCGAGACCTGGGTCAGCTCGACCTCGAGCGGGGCGGCGGGAGGCGCGGCGACGATGCGGTCACGCAGGGCTTTTATAGCCGGGTGAAGCCGGAGCTGAAGGATGGTATAGACGCGATGACCGAACTCGGCCTCCAGCTCGCGCAGGGCTTCGATGTTCCAGGGGTTGAGGACCAGCGGCTTCTCGCAGATCGCGTCCGCGCCGACGCGCAGGGCGAAGCGGATGTGGGCGTCGTGCAGATAGTTGGGCGAGGCGATGGAGACGTAGTCGATGCGGCGGTCGCTTTTCTCGCGGCGCAGCTTCTCGACGTGGCGGTCGAAGCGCTCGAACTCGGTGAAGAAGTCCGACTCGGGGAAGAAGCCGTCGATGACGCCCACGGAGTCGGAGGGGTCGAGGGCGGCGACGATGCGGTGGCCCGTCTGCTTGATGGCCTTCATGTGGCGGGGGGCGANNGGACACCATACATAACTCCCGATTTCCCCAAATGCTTAGAAGTGCCGCAGCGGATTCCGTCTTCGAGGACCGAATGACGGGTCATATAGCGGGACCCCATGTAATCCCCATTTTCTTCCAGCAAATGCAACGCATTTGCGCAGGCAACCAAGGGGCGCCAGGCGTCATTCCCATTTTTATTGATCGTGCCGCAATCCCCCTCGTTTTCCCACCGGCGCTGGAGTGTTGATCTTGAATTCGGGAGTTATGTATGGTGTCCCGCAATTATCCGCGATTATTCTTCGGCCACGCAGCCGGCCACGAGGCGATAGCGCTTGCTCGAGCGCGGGCAGACGGCGATCCCGTCGATGTCGAAGACCAGCTTATCCCCTGCCTCGCTCATCCAACCGACCGCGCGGGCCGGGTTGCCCACGACGAGGGCAAAGTCGGGCACGTCCTTGGTGACGACCGCGCCCGCCCCAACGAAGGCGAAGCGGCCGATGGTGTGGCCGCAGAC
>DFYJ01000088.1 GCA_002383325.1 Candidatus Aminicenantes bacterium UBA4085 | reverse complement strand
CTCCGGCGGCCGTTGGCTTCCCTCGGGGAGAAGTGGAAAAAGACTAGGCCCTCGCGATTTCGCCGTTGGCCGATACCCCGAATCGCTCTAGTACCCCGAAATCTGGCGAAGAGCCAATTACTCCCGCTGATACAGAATAGACTAGCGGTTCGGGGCGTTGGCCCGGATCAAAGGAGAGGCTTGAGGGCCCGGTACCAGCCGGCCGCCAGCGCCTTGTAGCCCTCCCGGGAGGGATGGACATCGGACAGGAGGTCGGGACGCCCGGGAAAGATCGCAAAGTTGTCGACAAAGGGGAGGCCGGCGCTCTCGGCCAGCCTGCGGATGGCCGGGTTGATCTCGGTCGTCACTCGGAGCCGCGACTCCTGGTCGAAGGCGACGACCCGGCCCTCCGGGACCGGCGGGATGGAGCCCAGCAGGATGCGCGACGGTTTCCCGTCCCGGCCCCGAAATTCCCGGAGCCGCCGCAGGATCTCGCGCATATTGGCTTCGAACTCCGGCGTCGGCGTCCGGTCGAGGTCCGTCCGGACATCGTTGGTTCCCAGCTGCAGCAGGATGAAGTCCGGCTTCAGCCCGCGCAGCTCGGCCTCGTTGTGGCCCAGGAAGCTGAGATATTCGGCCGAGCGGTTTCCGCTGCGGCCCCGGTTCAGGACCCGGGCCCGAATGCCGTCGGCGGCGAAGAGGCGCTGCAGATAGTGGGGATACCCGCCCGCGGTGATGCTGTCGCCGCAGCAGAGCACGATCACGCCCCGGGGCGGGGCCACGCAGACGGCCACGAAGAACGGCAGGAGAAGCAGGACCGACACCCGCCCTATCTGGATCTGCACGGTCCCATTTTAGCCCCGCCGGCGCCGGGCGGCAAGGCCCGTCCGCATTGACAGCCGGTAGCGGGAAGGCTAAAATCCCCCCATGTCGATCGGAAATCTGAGCCGAGCGCCGCGCCCCGCCGTAGGCGCCCTGCTCGTTCTTCTGCACGTCGCCTTCGCCGTGCTGGCGGTCATGCCTCCGGTCGTCCTCTGCCACCGGGCCGACGGCGGGACCGTGATCGAGCTGTCGGGCCCCTGGAGCGCCTGCTCCTGCGCCGAGTGCGAACACTGCCTGGCCCGGCAGCGCGAAGCCGGGACCGGGGCCGCCGCCCACGCCTCGGTCGCGCCCTGCCATTGCAACCACGAGCCGATCCGCGTCGAGGCGGCCCGCTCCTCGTTCCGCCGCGACGACGGCGCCCGGGACCTCCATCCGTTCCTCGCCTCCGCCTCCCTTCCGTCCGGACCGGCGGCCTCTCTCCGCTCCATGCCCTCGACCGTTCCGGCCTTCGCCGGCCCCCCTCTCCCGCGGCCGAGCGGCGCCGTTCTCCTGCGCTGCTGAGCTCTCCTCCCGGGTCCGCGCAGCCGGAGACGTCCGCGTCTCCCTCCCTTGTCGCCGATCCCCGACGCTTCACGGAGGACGCCCATGTTCCGACATTGCCCGCCACGGGCCGGACGCCGCACCGCGGCCGCCCGATATCTTCTTCTCCCGGCCCTCCTGGCCGCCGTTCCCGCCGCCGCGGCCGTCCAGGAGGCTCCGCCCGGCTTAACCATGGAACGGGCCGTCGAGGCCGCCTTGGCCGGGCACCCCGACGTCCTGGCCGCTAAAGCCGGGATTGCGGCAGCCGCGGCGCGCCGGCGCCAGGCCGAAGCCCGGCCCGATCCACGGCTGGCCCTCNNAGGAAGGGGAGGAGTCCGAGATCGAGCTGGGGCTCGAGCAGACCATCGAGCTTTCCGGCAAGCGGACCGCGCGGATCGAGGTCGGGCGCTTCGACGAGGACATCGCCGCCCTCCAGCTCGAGCGGGTCCGGATGGTCCTTGCCGCCGGGGTCCGCAGGGCGTACGTCCGGGTCGTCTACGCGGACGAGGCCCTGGCCCGGATCGCCCGCGCCGCGGAGCTTCTTGATCGGGCCGCCGAAGCGGTCCAAGTTCAATACGCCTCCGGGCGGGCCGCCTACGCCGATGTCCTGCGGGCCCGCGTGGACAAAGCCCGCCTGCTCGGTCGGGCCATCGAGGAGCGCCGCGGGCGCCGGGCCGCGGCCGCCGAGCTGAACCTGCTCATGGGCCGGGCGGTCGGCGAGGATCTGCGTCTCGCATCCGGTCTGGAGGCTCTTCCGCCCGCCCGGACGGCGGAGGAGCTGAAGGCGGCCGCCTTGACCGCGCGCCCCTCGATCCGGATCGCCGCCCTGCGGGACGAGCAGGCCGCGGCCGCCGAGCGGCTGGGNNGAATCGCAGGCCGGATCTGGAAGCGGGGCTCTACCTGCCCAGCAAGCGCCTGGCGGCCTGGGGCTTCTCCCTGGGGTTGACTCTGCCCCTCTCGTCCAAGCGCTGGGCCGGAGAAAGGGCCGAGGCCGCCGCGGCCCGCGAAGCCGGGCAAGCCTCTGCGGACGGTTTGCGGCGGCGGATCTCGGCCGAGGTCGAGACGGCCTATGAATCCGTCCTCCTCGCCGGCGAGCAGGCCCGCCTCTTCGAAAGCCGCCTCTTGGCGGAGATCGAAGACGAGCTCAAGGTCAGCCTCGAGCTCTATGCCCTGGGCCGTGTCGAGGCCTACGCTCTGCTCGACCTGCACCGGGCCGCGGCCGAAGCCCGCCTCGAGCATCTGCGGGCCGTCTATAACGGGGCCATGGCCCGGATCGATCTGGATGTCGCCGGCGAAGACATCCTCTGATGGAGACAGCTATGAAAAGAACACCCATGCTCGTTCTCGCCTTGGCCGTTCTGGCGGCCGCATACTCCTCCGCCTGCACGGGGGGGAAGGGAACTGCCGCGGGCCCCGACGCCGCGGAAGAGGCCGGTCACGTCGAAGCCCCCGCCGGGACCGTCGTCCTGACTCCGGAGGCCGTAGCCGGTGGAGGCATCGCCGTCGAGCCCGTCCGGACCAGCGAGACGGCCCGCACGATTAAAGCGCTGGGCGAGCTGGAGCTTGACCCCCGGCGCATGGCCGTCGTTTCGGCCAGATCCTCGGGCCGCCTCGAGCGCTTGTCGGCTTATGCCGGGGATCGGGTCGCGGCCGGGGCCGTCCTGGCCGAGATTACCAGCCCCGAATACCTGGCCGCCCAGATGGAAGTCCTGCAGGCCGCCGCACGGGCGGAGCGCCTGGCCGGAGGGCCGGATGAAGCGGCCGCGCGATCGTTCCTGGAAGCCGCCCGCCGCAAGCTGGCCCCGTTCGGCCCGGCCCCGGCCGAGATCGACGCCTTGATCGCCTCGGGCCAGGCCGGCCGGCACCTGGCCGTCCGGGCGCCCATTGCCGGCATCATCCTGGAGTCGAAGGCCCTGGCGGGGGCGTTCGTGGCCGACGGCGCCGAGCTGTTGACCATCGGGGACTTGTCGACGCTTCGGGCCCGGGTCCACCTGATCGAAAAGGACCTGGCTTCGGTCAAGCCCGGCCTGGCCGCAGCCGTCTCCACCCAGGCCTATCCGGGCCGAACCTTCGCCGGGCATCTCGTCCTCGTCGGCGCTTCGATGGACACCGCCACCCGCACGGTCGAAGGCCGGATCGAGCTGGCCAACTACGACGGGGCTCTCAAGCCGGGGATGTACGTCGAGGCCCGCCTGGCCGCGGCCGAGCGCCGCCCGACCCTGACCGTCCCGGTCTCCGCCGTCCAGGAGTTTGCCGGCGGGCGGATCGTCTTCGTCCGGACGGGAGCGTCCTCCTTCGTCCTGCGTCCGGTCGAGACGGGGGAGACCTCCGACGGGCGGATCGAGATCCTGTCCGGCCTGGCCGAAGGCGAAGCGGTCGTCACGGCGGGCGGCTTCCTGCTCAAGTCCGAGCTGATGAAGGCCAGCCTGGGAGACGAACATGGGCATGATTGACCGGATCATCGAGTCCGCTCTCCGCCGCCGCGCCCTTGTTTTGGTCGGCGTCATCCTCCTCGTCGCCTTCGGCGTCTGGGCCTTTTGGGGCCTGCCTATCGACGCCTTCCCGGACGTGACGAACATCCAGGTCGAGATCCTTTCGGAGGCCCCGGGGCTGGCCCCGCTGGAAGTCGAGAAGCTTGTCACCCATCCCGTGGAGCTGACCCTGCAGGGCCTGCCGCGCCTGGCCCAGCTGCGCTCCGTCTCCAAATTCGGCCTGTCCGTCATCACCGCCGTCTTCGAGGACGGAGTGGACATCTACTTCGCCCGCCAGCTGGTCCTGGAGCGGCTGATCGAGGCCCGCGAACGAGTGCCCGAAGGGATCGAGATCGCCATGGGGCCCATCTCGACGGCCATGGGCGAGATCTACCAGTACACCTTGAAAGGGACTATGCCCGGCGGCCCGGAGAACGCGAAAGCCGCCCTGACCGAGCTGCGGACGCTCCAGGACTGGACCCTGGCCCCCCTCCTCAAGTCCATTCCAGGCGTCAGCGAGATCAACTCCTTCGGCGGGTACATCAAGCAGTTCCAGGTCATCGTCGATCCGGACAAGCTGCTCAAGTACGGCCTCAGCCTGGGCGACGTGGCGGAGGCCCTCCGCCGCAACAACCTCAATGCCGGCGGCAACATCCTCCAGGGCGGCTCCCAGCAGTACATCGTCCGCGGCATCGGGCTCCTGCAATCCACCGAGGAGATCGGGACGATCGTCCTCAAGGCCGAGCGGGGGACGCCGGTCCTCCTGCGCGACGTGGCCGAAGCCGTCTCCGGCCAGGCCGTCCGCCAGGGCGGCGCCATGATCGATGGCCGGGGCGAGTGCGTCGGAGGCGTCGTCATGATGCTGCGCGGCGCCAACAGCCGGGAGGTTGTGCGGGCGGTCGAAGCCCGGGTGGCCGAAATCAACGCCGGCCGCGTCCTTCCGGCGGGAATCAAGGTCGATCCGTACTACCGCCGCTCCGATATCGTGAAAAAGAGCGTCCGGACCGTGTCCGAGGCCCTGGTCATCGGCTCGCTCCTCGTCCTCTTCGTCCTCTACCTCTTCCTGCGGTCCTTCCGCGGCGCCTTCATCGTCATCCTGGCCCTGCCGCTGTCGGCGCTGTTCACCTTCATCACCATGCGCCTGGCCGGGCTGTCGGCCAACCTCATGTCCTTGGGCGGGCTGGCCATCTCCATCGGCATGATCATCGACGCGACCATCATCCAGGTGGAGAATGCCGAACGCCACCTGGCCGAGGCCGGCCCGGGCCCGCACCGACTGCCCGTCGTCCTCAAGGCCGTGCTCGAAGTCCGCAAGCCGAGCATCTTCGGCGAGCTCATCATCGCCCTGACCTTCATCCCGATCTTCTCCCTGCAGGGGATCGAGGGCAAGATGTTCCTGCCGCTGGCCTTCACCCACATCATCGCCCTGTTCGCCTCGCTGGTCCTGTCGCTGGTGGCCGTCCCGGCCTTCTGCCTCACCATTCTGAAGCCGCGGCCCGGCCGGCGGATCGTCGTCATCGAGGCGGCCCGCCGGGTCTATCAGCCCGCCCTCCGCTGGAGCCTCCGGCACAAGGCCGTCCCGATCATCGTCTCCGTCCTGCTCCTGGGCGGCGCCCTGACCATCATTCCCCGGCTGGGAACGGAGTTCATGCCGGTCATGGATGAGGGGGCCTTCGACATGGACTTCCAGTTCCTGCCCGGCATCACCCTGGCCGAGTCCCTGGAGACGAGCCGCAAGGTCCAGGAGCGGCTGATGCGCTTCCCCGAGCTGGTCACCGTCGTCGGCAAGACCGGGCAGACGGGCATCGCCATCGAGGCCCGGGGCGTCGAGAAGACCGGCTATGTCGGCCTGCTCAGGCCGCGCTCGGAGTGGACCTCGGCCCGGACCCGCCAGGATCTGTTCGACAAGATGCGGGCCGCCCTGGCCGATATCCCCGGCATCGCCTTCTCTTTCAGTCAGCCCATCGCCTGCCGCATCGACGAGATCGTGGCCGGCACCCGCAGTCAGCTCATCGTCAAGCTGTTCGGAGACGACCTCGACGTGCTCAAGGACCGGGCCGGCCATATCGCCGAAACACTCGGAGGCTTGCCGGGCGCCCAGGATTTAGTCGTGGAGAGCGTGGCCGGCCAGCCTTACATCACCGTCCGGCCCGACCGGGCGGCCATCGCCCGCCACGGTCTGTCGATCGAGGATGTCCAGACCGTCGTCGAGACCGCGGTCGGCGGCAAGACCGTCACCCGGCTTTACGAGGGGGAGCGGCTCTTCGGCGTTCAGCTCCGCTACCCGGAAGACCGCCGCGACTCGGCTCAGGCCATCGGGGCGATTCTCGTCGCCACTCCGGCCGGGGGACGGGTGCCTCTGTCCGCGCTGGCCGCCGTCACGGCGGGGGAGGGGCCGGCCCAGATCAGCCGCGAATCGGGGCTCCGGCGGATCGGCGTCGAGTGCAACATCGGCGGCCGGGACTTGGGCGGCTTCGTGGCCGAGGCCCGGCGCGATATCGCCAAGTCCGTCCCCCTTCCGCCCGGCTACTATCTGACTTACGGCGGCCAGTTCGAGAACCAGCAGCGGGCCATGCGCCGGCTGGGCATCATCCTGCCGGCCACCATCGGCCTGATTGTGTTCCTGCTCTACCTGACCTTCGGCGCCCTGCGGCCGGCCCTGCTCATTCTTCTCAACCTGCCCTTCGCTCTGGTGGGCGGCGTTCTGTCGCTGGCGATCTCGGGCCTGTATCTGTCCGTGCCCGCCTCGGTCGGCTTCATCGCTTTATTCGGCATCGCCGTCCTCAACGGGATCGTCCTGCTGTCCTACATCATCCAGCTCCGCGAGGAGGGGCTGACCCTGGACGAAGCCGTCGTGCGCGGCGGCTCCAACCGCCTGCGGCCGGTGCTGATGACGGCCACGATCACCATCTTCAGCCTGCTGCCCCTGCTCTTCGCCCAGGGCCCGGGCTCGGAGATCCAAAAGCCTCTGGCCGTAGTCGTTGTGGGAGGCCTGGTCACTTCGACTCTGATGACCCTGCTCGTCCTGCCGGCCCTCTACGCCTGGTCCGGGGCCGGTCGCAAGCGCACCCCCAAGGAGGAATCGCCGGCCAAGGCTTGATGGCGGCAGCCCCGGAAAGAGTATAATTTGCAGGCCATGGAAGATCACGCCCGAGCCGTCTCGCGAAGAGGGTTGCGAATCGCCCTGGCGCTGACGGTCCTTTTCTTGGGCCTCGAGGTGGCCGGCGGCCTGCTGAGCCGGAGCTTGGCGCTCCTGGCGGACGCAGGGCATATGGCTTCGGATGCCGGAGCCCTGGGGCTCAGCCTCTTCGCCTTCTGGCTTTCGACGAAGCCGCGCTCGCTGCAACGAACCTTCGGCTGGTTCCGCTTCGAGATCTTCGCCGCCCTCCTCAACGGATTAACCCTGTGGCTCGTCTCGGGCCTGATCGCCTGGGAGGCCGTCCGCCGCTTCCGTTCCCCGCTCGAGATCGAATCCGGCTCCATGCTTCTGGTCGCCGCGGTGGGGCTGGCCGTCAATCTCGTCGTCGCCCGGATTCTTCACGCGGGGCGCAAGGAGAACCTGAACTCCCAAGGGGCCTTCCTTCACGTGGTCGGGGATGCCGCCGGGAGCGTCGGGGTGATCGCGGCCGCCGCCATCATCCGCGTCACGGGCTGGAGGATCGTCGATCCTCTGGTCAGCCTCCTCCTCTGCGGGCTGATCGGCTGGAGCGCCTGGAGGCTGGTCCGGGAAGCTTTCCACATCCTGATGGAGGGGACGCCGGACCATCTCAATCTTGAGGAGATCCGCTCGGGCCTGGCCGGAATTCCCGGCGTCCGCGATATTCACGACCTCCATATCTGGACCATCACGTCCGGGTTCATCGCTCTGACCGTCCATATCACCGTCGACGACCTAGGGAATGCGCCGGCCGTCCTCGCCGCCGGACGAAGCTTCCTGGCCGAGCGGTTGGGGATCAAGCATTCGACCATCCAGATCGAATCTCCGTCGGCCGGGTCCTGCGCAACCGACTCCTGCGACTGATCCTCCCGATGGAATCTCCCTCCACGGGAATGGGAAAAAACCATAAAAAAAGCGCCCTGTCGTTCCCCCTGATCGGGAGGAGGGCAGGGCGCTGGGTTGTCAGAAGCCGGCGGGACGCCCGAGGATCAGCCTCCGACGGGCGTCTGATCGGCCGCTGGTTCGTGCGCGGCGGCGTGCCGCTTTCTCTTCGGCGTCAGCTTGTCGGCCACCACGTAGAAGGAGGGGACGACGACCAGGCTCAGAGCCGTGGACAGGACCATGCCCCCGATGACGCCGATGGCCATGGGCATCCGGATCTCCGAGCCCGAGCCCAGCCCCAGGGCGGGCGGGATGGCGGCCATCATGGTGGCGGTGGCGGTCATCAGGATCGGCCGCAGACGGATGGGGCCGGCCTTCTGCATGGACTCGCGGGCGCTGAAGCCCTGGACCCTGAAGGCATTGGCGTAGTCGACCAGGATGATGGAGTTCTTCTTGACGATGCCCATCAGCAGCAGCAGGCCGATCATGCTGAAGATGTTCAGCGACATCCCGGCCACGGCCAGAGCGAAGACCGCGCCGGCGATCGACAGCGGCAGGATGGTGATGATGGTGACGGGATCCTTGTAGGAGTTGAACTGCGAGGCCAGGATCATGTAGGCGATGCCGATGCCCAGGATCATGGCGAACAACAGGCTGCTCATGGATTCCCGGAAGGCGACGCTGGAGCCGCCCAGAATGATCCGGTAGCCGATCGGCAGACCCTTGGCCAGGCCTTCGACGTAGCGCAGGGCCTCGTCCTGGGCATGGCCGGGAGCGACATTGGCATACATGGAGATGGCCCGCTCGCGGTCCTTGCGGGTGATGGCCTGCAGGGCCGGCTGCTCCTGGTAGGTGATGAGAGAGGACAGCGGAACGAGCTGGTTCGACCGGGTCCGGACCTTCATCCGGGCCAGATCCTCGGGCCTGGTGCGCTGGGAGGCCAGCAGCTTGAGACGGACATCGACCCGGCGGCCGCCGGTGCTGTACTTGCCCACCCGGACGCCGCCGACCAGGGCGTTGAGGGTCGTAGCGACGTCATCGATGGACACCCCGATGTCGGCCGCCATGGCTCGATCCGGAATGATCCTCAGCTCGGGCTGGCCGATGCGGTAGTCCGAATCCAGATCGATGACGATGCCGCTGTCGCGCAGATCATTCATGATCCCCTGGCTGAGGGCGATGAGCTGGTCCCAGTTCGGCCCCCGGATGGAGAACTCGACCGGGAAGCCGCGCTGGCCGGTCAGGCCCTGCTGGGATAGATCCTGGATGACGGCCCGGACGCCGGGGATGGCGTTCAGCTCGCGCCGCATGATGGTCGACAGCTCGGCCACGCCCAGGTCGCGCTGCTTGGGCGGGAGCAGGGTGATGTTCATGAAGCCCCCGCTGCCCATGCCGGACGAGGTGAAGCAGCGGACGACCTCGGGCCGCGCCGTGACGATGTCCTCGGCCCGCTGCAGCAGCCTGGCCGTCTCGGTGATGTCGGCCCCGACCTGGATCTGGAGCCGGATGGTCATCCGGCTCAAGTCCTGCGAGGGGACCATCTCGGCCGGCATGCCGAGCAGGATGACCAGGGCCGCCCCGAAGACCAGAAGCGCCCCGAGCAGGATCCAGCCCGGGCGGCGGAGGCCGCCGGCCAGGACCCGGGCGTAGAATTCCTCCAGCCGCTTGAAGCCCCGGTCCACGGCCAGCCCGATCCGGCTGCGGCCCTCCCGCGACGTCCGCAGGAACTGCGAGCAGCGGGCCGGGGCCAGGGTCACGGCCTCGACGTACGAGAGCATGACGGCCAGGCACAGGGTGACGCCGAACTGGAGGAAGAAGCGGCCGATGACGCCCTTGACGAAGACGACCGGGATGAAGATGGCCACCACGGCCAGCGTGGCGGCTAAGGCGGCGAAGGCGATCTCCTGCGTCCCGCCCAGGGCCGCTTCAACCAGGCTTTGGCCCCCCTCCCGATGGCGGAAGATGTTCTCCATGACCATGATGGCGTCATCGACGACGATGCCGACGGCCAGGGCCATAGCCAGGAGGGTGAAGGTGTTGAAGGTGTAGCCCAGGAAGTAGATGATGGCCACCGTGCCCAGTAGGGACATGGGAATGGCCAGAACGACATTGAGGGTCGAGGACAGCGAGCCCAGGAACAGCCAGCAGACGAAGGCGGTCAGAATGACCGAGAGGAGAATCTCGAACTCGATCTCCCGGACCGATTCCTCGATGAACTGGGTGGTGTCGAAGACGACGGCCGAGTTCAGGCCCTCGGGCAGGGTCTTCTGGAAATCCGCCAGGGCCTTGCGGACCTGGCGGGCCACGGCCACGGCGTTGGAGCCGCGCTGCTTCTTGATCGACAGGCCCTGGGCCTGGACGCCGTCCATGCGGGCGATGCGCCGGGTGTCGTCGAAGCCGTCCTCGACCAGGGCCACGTCGTTGATGTAGATGGGCGCTCCGCCGACCTGGCGGATGACGATGTGGCGCAGGGTCTCGATGTCGATGGCCTCGCCCAGGACGCGCAGGTTGACCTCGCGGCCGGGGGTCTCCAGCCGGCCGGCCGGCAGCTCGACGTGCTCGCGCTGCAGGGCCGAGGTGACGTCGCGGACGGTGACGCCCTTCTCGTCCATCTTGACCGCGTCCAGCCAGACCCGGACGTTGCGGTCCTGGAAGCCCATCAGGCTGATCTCGCCGACGCCGGGGATGGTCTGCAGCTTCTCCTTGAGGCTGTACTGGATCAGGTCGGCCAGGACGCGGGGCGGCACGGGCCCGGCCAGCGAGATCATCATGATCGGCTGGTCCTCGGGATTGCTCTTGGAGATGGTCGGCGGATCGAGGTCGCGCGGCAGCGAGCGCTGGGCCTGGGCCACCTTGGCCTGGACGTCCTGCAGGGCCAGCTCGATGTTGCGCGACAGGTCGAACTCCAGGGTGACCGAGGCGCCGCCCGAGCGGCAGCTCGAGGAGATGGCCTTGAGCCCCTCGACCTGGACCAGGGCCTCTTCCAGACCTTGGACGACGTCGTTCTCCACGACCTCGGGCGCGGCGCCGGGCCAGGAGACGTTGACCGAGATGGTCGGAAAGTCGACGTCGGGGAACTGGCTGATGCCGATCCGGGTGGCGGCCACGACGCCGAAGACGATCGTGCCGGCCATCAGCATCCAGGCCAGGACGGGCTTGCGGACGCGGGCTTCGGT
>DFYJ01000101.1 GCA_002383325.1 Candidatus Aminicenantes bacterium UBA4085 | reverse complement strand
GTCGCAGAATTCTCGGCTGTCTCGATCTCCTTCGGCGTCCCGGCGGCCACCACCCGCCCGCCGTCCGCTCCGCCTTCCGGGCCCAAGTCGATGACCTGATGGGCCCGGGCGATGAGATCCAGGTCGTGCCCGACGACGATAAGCGTGTGTCCTTGGCTGAGCAGCCGGGCGAAGACGGCCGCCAGCCGCTCCGTTTCGGAGGCCGGAAGACCGGCCGATGGCTCGTCGAAGAGAAAAAGCGCCGGATCGGCTCCGGGGGCCGCGAGCGCCTCGGCCAGCCGCAGGCGCCGGGCTTCGCCTTCGGACAGGGTGTCGAGAGTGCGGCCGAGCTCCAGGTAGCCGAGGCCGATTTCCACCACGGCGGCGCAGGCCCGGACGACGGCCGGAAGCTCGGCGAAGAGATTGCCGGCGAGGGCCAGCGGCAGGGCCAGTATCTCGGCGATGTTCAAGCCCTTCCAGTGCGCCTCCAGGACCTCGGGCCGATAGCGCCGGCCGTCGCAGGCGGGGCAGGGCGTCTCCGCTTCGCCCAGGAAATCCAAGCCGGCTTTGAGCGTCCCGGCGCCCTCGCAGGCGGGGCAGCGGCCGGCCGCGGTCAGATACGAGAAGCTGGACTTGCCGAGTCCTCTTTGGCGCGCCTCCTTCGTCCCGGCGAACAGGCCTCGCAGGGGATCGAGAAGGCGCATGGACGTGGCCAAGCTGGACAACGGGCTGGCCGGCGGCGGCGCCTGATCCACCGAGACGATCCGGGCGAAGCGGTCCCAGCCTTCGATAGAGACGCAGGAAACGGGCCGCCTGGTCCGGATCGAGCTCAGCAGAACGTCGCGGATCAGGCTGGATTTACCGCTGCCCGACACGCCTGTGATCGCTGTCATGGCCCGGGAGGGGATGGACGCGTCGATGCCCTTCAGGTTGTTGGCCGTGGCGCCGCGGATGATGATCCCGGGGCCGGGATCGGCCGGCAGCGGGGAGGGGCGATTCGAGGCGCGCTGCAGGCTTCGGCCGGTGGGTGAGGTGGGATCGGAGAGCCAAGCTTGGGGCGGTCCCTGAGCGACGATCGAGCCGCCCTCCCGTCCCGCGCCCGGGCCAAGCTCCATGACGTGGTCGGCCGCTGCGATAACCTCGGCGTCGTGCTCGACGACCACCACGTTGTTGTGCTCCGCGACAAGGCCCTTCAGGGCGCCGATGAGGCGGCCGGTGTCCCGGGCGTGCAGCCCGAGTGTCGGTTCATCCAGAATGTACGTGACTCCGGTCAGGCGGGCTCCCCAGAGCGAAGCCAGCCGCAGCCGCTGATGTTCGCCCCCCGAGAGGGTCTCGGAGCGCCGGTCGAGCGACAAGTATCCCAACCCGACCTGTCCCAGGAGCCGCAGACGGCGGAGAATCTCCGGCAGGATGTCGCGCGCCGCGGCCGCAGCTTTGGGTCCCAACCGGCTCAGGGCGGCTTCGTCCGCGAGGCATCGGATGGCTTCGTCGGCGGCCAAGGCGCCAAGCCCGGCGATGGGGAGGCCGAGGAGGGTCACATCCCGGGCTTCCGGCTTCAATTTCCCGCCCCGGCAATCGGGGCAATCGGCCTGCTTCAGGAACGGCCGCAGGGCTTCGGCACGCGCGTCGGCGTGCTTGCGGGCGTATTCCTCCTCGATCAGGGCGGCCAATCCCGGCCAGGGCCCCCGGAAACGGAAGTCGCCGGCCCGGCGCCCCCTCTTGTAGGACCAGACGACGTCATAGACACGGTCGCCGGAGCCTTCGAAGGCCAGTCGCCGCGCTTCGGGGCCGAGATCCCGGAACGGTATGGAGAAGTCGATTCCGGCCGCCGCGCCGGCCGCCTTGAGGGCCGCCACGTAGCGTCCGTGCGGCTCACCGTAGAAACGGCCGGTCTTGTGGCCGTCCATGGCTCCATCGGTGAGCGGACTCTCGGGGCGGCTGATCAGGGCCTCGGGTTCGGCCACCGTCAGCCGTCCGAGTCCGCCGCAGCGGGGGCAGGCGCCTTCCTCCGAGTTGAAGGAGAAGGCCGAGGCCGGCAGCCCGCAAGGCTCGCCGCCGGAACCGTTCCGGCCGGCCCGGGAATAAAGGAGACGGACGTAGTCGTGGATCTCAGTCATGGTCCCGACGGTTGAGCGGGGATGGCGGCCGGCCGTCCTCGGCCCGACGGCTAGGGGCGGCGTCAGTCCGGCGGCCGAGTCCAGGCCGGCTCTTTCCCCGGTCTCCAGGCGATCGCGGATGTAGGTCGAGAAGCCCTCCAGGAAGCGGCGCCGGGACTCGACGAACAGGGTGTCGAAGGCCAGGGAGGACTTGCCGCTCCCGGATGGGCCCGTCACGACGGTCATTCGGTCGGTTGGAAAGTCCGCGTCGACCGACTTGAGATTGTGGGTGACGACGCCGCGCAGACGAATCGGCCCGGACGCGGCGGGCGGTCTTGATCCCGTCGGAGGAGGGGCCCCGGAGTCGAGAAGCCGGGCCAGGGCACGTCCCAGCGGTACGTCCGTACGTCCAGCCGCCTCCTCCGGCCTTCCGGCGAACAGGAGTCTTCCTCCATCCGCTCCCGATCCCGGCCCCAGCTCGATGAGACGGTCAGCCGACTTGACGAACCAGGGATCGTTCTCGATCGCGATGATGGTATGGCCGCGGAGGACAAGGCCGTCCAGGGCCGCGAGGAGGGCGTCGGTGTCCCGGCGGTGAAGGCCGGTCGTCGGTTCGTCGAGAATGAAGACGGCGGGCCCCCTTTCGGGACGCATCAGCTCCGAGGCCAGCTTGACCCGCTGGGCTTCGCCGCCGGAAAGGGTGTTCGAGCTTTGGCCCAGCTTGAGGTATCCCAGCCCCAGGCGGACCAGCCAGCCGAGGTCGCCGGCGATCCGCTCCCGGCCGGCGAAGAAGGCCGCGGCCTCCTCGACGGTCATCTCCAGGACCTCATGGATATCAAGCCCTCCGACCTTAATCTCCAAGGTGGGGGCGTTGAAGCGGCGGGTGCCGCAGGCGGGGCAGGGGACGTCCACATCGCCCAGGAAGTGGAGCCCCACGGACTCCCAGCCGGCGCCCTGGCATCGCTCGCAGCGCCCGCCCGGCGTGTTGAAGGAGAATCGGCCGCGTCCGAATCCGCGGGCCCGGGCCTCGGGCGAAGCCGCAAAGAGGTCGCGGATGCGGTCCGACACGCCTGTGTAAGTGGCCGGGTTCGAGCGGGGCGTCCGCCCGATCGGCGTCTGATCGATCTCCATGAGCCGATATCGTCCGCCGGGCGTCTCGAGCCCGGCTGCGTCCGGTCCGGGACCGGAGGCTACCCGTCGGAGCCGCTCGGCCAGGGTCCCGTGGACGAGGCTCGACTTGCCCGATCCGGCCGGCCCGGCGACGGCGTTGATGGCCCCGACGCGGAAGGACACGGTGATCGAGCGGAGGGTGCGGAGGCGGG
>DFYJ01000072.1 GCA_002383325.1 Candidatus Aminicenantes bacterium UBA4085 | reverse complement strand
GCACGATGAAGTGACCCGCATACGGGAACGCACAGATGAGCACCCGTGTGTCACCGATGTTCCACGAGTCGGCGCTGCCGCCCGAAAGGAACCACAGGCCGGTCACAGCGAGCGCCACACCCGCGATCGTGGTTCGATGCGGGATCCGCCTGAGCACGAAGGCCTGCAGGACCGGCGTGATCACCACGAACATCCCCGTGATGAACGCGGCCTTCGAGGCCGACGTGTCCTGCAGTCCCCACGTCTGGAACACGTACCCGGCGGTCAGGAACAGACCGGCCAGCACTCCCGTCTTCAGCGTATCGAGCCGCATCAGCTTCAGCGCCNNCGGAACACATAGCCAGCGGTGAGGAAGGCGCCCGCCAACACGCCGACTTTGAGCGTGTCGAACCGCATCAGCCGCACCGAGGCAGGCACAACCACCACGAACGCCACTACCGCGATCGCAAATCGCAGCGTGAGGAACGCGTACATCGGATACCGCGCCACCGCGTCCTTCACGGTCACGAACGTACCGCCCCACACGGCGGCGACCCCTACGAGCGCAAGCTGCACACCGTAGGTCCGGATCGCCTGCTTCACGACCCTGCTGCCGGCGCGGGCTCGTCGTGCGGGATCTCGAGCCTCGGCGCGTCGGACCACAGCTTCTCGAGGCGGTAGAACTCGCGCTCCTCGGGCTGGAAGATGTGCACGACGATGTCGGCGAAGTCGAGGAGCACCCACTTGCCTTCTTCGGTGCCCNNGTCAGTGAAGTCGAGCAGGATCCACTTGCGCTCGCGCTCGCCCTCCCGGCCGATCGGCTTGATGCCCGCCTGCTCGCGGAGCGTGTCTTCCACGGCATCAGCGATCGCGGCGACCTGCCGGTCGCTGCTGCCGCTCGCGATCACGAAGTACGAGGTGATCACGAGCGTATCGGCGACATCGAGCACAAGCGGGTCGATGCCCTTCTTCGACGCGACCGCTGAAGCGGCCAGCAACGCGATCTCGCGCGGTTCCCATGTGCGGCTCAGTGTCCTGCTCCTTCCCTATTGCTGCGTGTTCTCCTGCGGCGGAACGTAGTCCTTGCCGATGATCACGATCACGTCGGCGACATCCTGCTCCGAGGGCTTGTCGACCACCTCGCCCGTGCCGAGCGCGGTGGCGACCTGCTCGCCCTGCTTCAGATCGCCGTCCTGCACGACCACGAGCGTGGCCGCGTAGTCGAAGCGGTCGGCGTTCTTGGTGTCCACCACGCGCATCCCCGCGGCGATCAGCTGCTGCGCCGCCTGCCCGGCGATGCCGGGCGTGCCCGCGCCGTTGTAGANNCGCACCGAACTGTCGCCGGCGCCCAGCTTCACGCCCCACCACTGGAGCAGCAGATCGGCGATCTGGTCGCGCTGCGGTTCGAGGAAGGTCTCACCGCCGAGGTCGATGGGCTTCACCGGTAGCGGTACAAGGGCCGTACGCGCGCCCTCAACTCCGCTGATGAACTCGGCGATGCGGGCGCGGTCTTCCTCGGGCAGCGACGTCTCGGTGATGTTGCCCATCACGTCGCGCAGGCTCTGGTTGGTCATCGCGTCCTGGTAGACCGTGGGGCTCACCACAACGTAGTGGTCGAACGGCACGCCGAGGTAGTTCGAGATCGCCGCCAGCGACACGCCCGGCCCGCCGGAGATGCTCTCACCCACCCGCTCGAACCCCTGGCCGGGCACTTCCATGAACGCGCCGCTGGGAACGGCGATGCCCAGGATCTGCTCATCGTTCTCGTCCAGCCGCACGGCAAGGAACTCTGCGGTGCCGGTTCCCTCCGTGCCGATGATGAGAAGGTTCTCCCTGGCCTTCTCCGCGCGCGCCTCGGGTGTGGACTGCTCTGCCGCGTCGCGCCGGGCGAGCCACCGCGCTCCCTGGTTGATCGCCGTGACCAGGATGAACAGCACGAGCAGCACGGCCACGATGCCGCCGAGGGCCATCCCGAGCACCTGGAGGCCCGCAACGATGGTGTTGCCGGTCGTCCGCGCGCCATCGCGCACGTTGGTGCGCACGCGCTCCACCTTCGCTTCACGCCGCACCTTGCGCCCCAGCTTCGAGGAGCGCTTCGAGGCACGCCAGCCGGCAGACTCCGCGGGGCGCTCCACATGCGTCCGGCGGCGCGGATAGTCGGAGCCGACGGGCTGGTGCGCGGGTCCGCTCTCCGGCTGGCCCTTACGACGCTTCGCGCTCATCGAACGTCACCCGCCACGATCGCGTTCCACACCCGCAGGGTCTCCGGGTGCATCGGCCGGCGGCGCTTCACGATATGCTTCAGCGACGCCGCGTAGGTGTCGAGGAAAAGCTCCTCGAGCGACGCGTCCGCCACCCGCTCGCGCAACCGCTCCACACCGGAGTAGGTCCGGCCAGGCTCGATCACGTCGGCGATGTACACCACCATCGCAAGCGGAGACATCGGCACGGCCCCGTAGGTGTGTGCCCCGATGGCCTCGCAGACATCGTCCGGCACACCGGGAAGCGCCTGTGGCAGGTCCACTCGCGCGAGCGGACCGTGCAACAGGTACGGGACGTCCTCGTCGACGCCGGTGACGGGTATCCCCGCCTCGCGCGCGCGAGCGACGAGTTCGGCCGCGCCGAGCTCCCGGTGCCAGTCGTGCAGCAGGCCCGCCAGACGCGCGCGCTCCACATCCACGCCGAAGCGCTCGGCAAGCTCGCCAGCGGTCTGCGCAACACGCTCGCAGTGCGCGAGCGCCGACGCTGACAGGCGCTCGGCCACAGCGGCCCGCGCAAGGTCGTACGAGACCGCCACGTCAGGCCTCCTCGGTATACAGGCGGTTCTTCGCCACATATGCGGCAACCGCCTCCGGAAGCAGGTAGCGGACGGGGCGCCGCGAGGCCACGCGTGAGCGGATGTCGGTGGATGAGATCGCGAGCGCCGGGACCTCCATCGTCTGGACGACCAGGCCCGACTCGTTGGCGCGCTCCAGGAACGGCGCCATGTCGAAGCCGGGGCGGGTCGCCGCGATCAGCGTGCAGAGGTCCGCGAGGCGCGCGGAGTCCTTCCAGGTGAGGATCTCGAGCACCGCGTCGGCACCAGTGATGAAGAACAGCTCGGCGCCCGAGCCGTGGATGCTGCGCAGTTGCGTCATGGTGTCGACGGTGTACGTCATGCCCGGACGATCGATCTCAAGGCGGCTGACCTCGAAATCGGGGTTGCTCGCCGTTGCGATCACGGTCATCAGGTACCGGTGTTCCGCCGAGCTCACCCGCCGGTCGACCTTCCGGGCCGGCTCACCGGTGGGCATGAAGACCACGCGGTCCAGATTGAACTGGACCAGCGCTTCCTCGGCGGCGACGAGGTGCCCGTAGTGGATCGGGTCGAACGTGCCGCCCATGATGCCCAGTCGGAGTCGCTTCCTCACTCGCGTATCTGCCCGCTTCCCATGGCGATGTACTTCGTCGTGGTCAGCGCGGCGAGTCCCATCGGGCCGCGCGCGTGGAGCTTCTGGGTGGAGATGCCGATCTCGGCGCCCAGGCCGAACTCGCCGCCATCCGTGAACCGCGTCGAAGCGTTCACGTAGACCGCCGCCGCGTCGATCTCGTTCAGGAAGCGCGTGGCCGCGGAGTAGTCCTCGGTCACGATCGCCTCGCTGTGCTTGGTGCCGTACGTGTTGATGTGGTCGATGGCCGCATTCAACCCGGGCACCACCTTGCACGCGATACGCAGGTCGAGGTACTCGGTCGACCAGTCCTCCTCGGTGGCCGGCTGCACGCGCATGATCGCGCCGAGCGCGCGTGTCTTCTCGTCGGCGTGCACCGTGACGCCGGCCTCTTCGAGGGCGCGGAGGATCGGCGGCAGCACACGCTCGTAGATGGCCTCATCGATCAGGAGCGTCTCGGCGGCGTTGCACACGCCCGGCCGGTGGGTCTTGGCGTTGAGCACGATGCGCTGCGCCATCCGGGGATCGGCGGCTTCGTGCACATACACGTGGCAGTTGCCCACGCCGGTCTCGATCACGGGCACCTTAGCGTTCTCGACCACGCTCCTGATGAGGCCGGCGCCGCCGCGAGGGATCAACACGTCGATCATGCCGTGCAGCCCCATGAGCTCGTTGGCGGCTTCGCGGTCGGTGGTCGCCACCGACTGGATGCACCCTTCAGGCAGACCCGCACCCACCGCCGCGTTCGCGAGCACGCGGGTGATCGCGAGGTTCGAGTTCACAGCAAGGCTGCCGCCGCGCAGGATCACCGCGTTGCCGGTCTTCACGCACAGACCGGCCGCGTCGGCGGTCACGTTGGGCCGGGCCTCGTAGATGATCGCCACCACGCCGAGAGGCACACGCACCTGGCTGAGCGCGATGCCGTTGGCCAAACGCGACCCGCTCACGACCTCGCCGATCGGATCGGGCAGCACGGAGAGGCTCTTCAGCGCCTCGGAGATCGCCTTGATGCGCATGGGGTTGAGCTCGAGGCGGTCCAGGAGCGCCGGGGCGGTCCCCGCCGCGCGCGCGGCGACCATGTCCTGCTCGTTGGCGGCGATGATCTCGTCTTGCTTGGCCACCAGCGCGTGCGCCATCACCAACAGTGCGCGGTTGCGCTGGTCGGTGGATGTGCTCGCAAGCGCGATAGCTGCCTGACGGGCTCGTGCCGCCAGCTCGTGGACCTCCGACATAGCACCGTCCCCTTCGTCTCGGTCGAGGCTACAGTATCACCAGGTGATCGCGATGCACGACTTCGGCGCCGTCCCAGTTGGGAAGCACCCGTGAGATCTCGGCCGTCTTCAGGCCCCGCACCCGCTTGAGGTCCGCCGAGGACATACCGGCAAGCCCGCGCGCGATGTCGCGACCCTCCACATCGACGACCGCGATCGCATCGCCGATGACGAAACTCCCGGTGACGTCGACGACGCCGGCCGGGAGCAGGCTTCCGCCCCGCAAGCATAGGGCGTGCTTCGCGCCATCGTCAATCGTGACGGCCCCCCTCGGATGGCCGGCGTACGCCAGCCACAGCTTGCGTCCCTTGACCGCGGCCTTGCCACCGGCAAAGAGCGTCCCCACCGGGTTGCCCGCCACGGCGTCGATCACCACGTCGTCGCGACGGCCGTCGCACACCACCATCGGGATCCCGGCCTTCATGAGCGCGCGCGCGGCCTCGAGCTTGGTGGCCATACCGCCGCTTCCCACACCGCNNCCGCTGCCGGCCCCCCCGGCCGACGCGAGGTGCTCGTCGGTCACTTCCTCGACGCGCTCCAGCAGGTGCGCGTCGGCGTCGATCCGCGGGTCCGCCGAGTACAGGCCCTCGATGTCGGTGAGCAGCAGCACGAGGTCGGCGTGCACCATCATGCCGATGAGCGCCGCAAGATAGTCGTTGTCGCCGAACCTGATCTCCTCCACAGCGGTGGTGTCGTTCTCGTTCACGATGGGCACCACCCCGAGGTCGAGCAAGCGCTCGAGCGTCTCGCACGCGTGGACGTACTGCTGACGGTGCCCCACCTCGTGACGTGTGACGAGCACCTGCCCCACAGTGAGTCCCTCGGCACCGAAGATCTCGCGGTACGCGTCCACCAGGATCACCTGGCCAACAGCGGCCGTGGCCTGGAGCGTAGGCAGGTCGGTAGGCCGCTCGTCGAAGTGCAGCGTCTCGAAACCCGCCGCGATGGCGCCGCTGGTCACCACGACCACGCTGTAGTCCTGCTCGATAAGCGCGCGCACCTGACGCCCCAGTGAGCCGAGGTACGCACGGTCGACCCGACCGTCAGCGCCCGTGACCGTGGAACTCCCGACCTTGACCACTACGGTCCGTCTAGCCACCCGCTCCCCCATCCCCCTCATGCGATTCGAATTCGAACGAGACCGGACCGATGTGCACGGTGTCGCCATCGACGGCCCCGGCCTTGCGCAGCCGCTCCTCCACGCCCATCTTCGACAAACGGCGCTGCAGGTACGCTACCGCCTCTTCGTTCTGCATGTCTGTGATGATGACCGCACGCTCAACACCCGCCCCGCTCACATCCCAGCCGCCGTCCATCGCGCGCGTGACCAGGATCTCGCGGTCGGCCCGCGGGACGTGGACGTACTCGGCCTCATAGAGCGGTTCATCGGCTGGNNCCGCACGGATGAGCTGGGGAATGCCCTCACCGGTGACCGCGGATACGGCAAAGAACGGCCGTCCCGCCTCCTCGCACCATGCGGCCACCCGTCCGGCGTTCCCGGCGGCTCCCTCGGCGTCCATCTTGTTGCCCACCACGATCTGCGGCCGCTCCGAGAGGTCCTCCGCATGCGCGGCGAGCTCGCCGTCGATCACGGCGAGGTCCTCCAGCGGATCGCGCCCCTCGTAGCCGCCGGACAAGTCGAGCACGTGCAGGATGAGCGCGGTGCGCTCGATGTGGCGCAGGAAGGCGTGGCCGAGACCGGCCCCCTCGCTGGCGCCTTCGATGAGCCCGGGAACGTCGGCTACCACGAACGAGCGCTCGCCGCTGGTGACCACACCCAGGTTGGGCACGAGCGTGGTGAACGGATAGTCCGCGATCTTGGGCCGCGCGGCGCTCATGCGGGCGATCAGCGACGACTTGCCAACGCTGGGGAGCCCCACGAGCGCGGCATCCGCGAGCAGCTTGAGCTCCAGCTCGAGCCACGCCTCCTCGCCAGGTTCGCCGAGCTCGGCAAAGGTCGGCGCGCGACGCGTGGATGTGGTGAAGTGCCGGTTGCCCCTACCGCCACCGCCTCCGCGCACCACAATGAGCTGCTGACCGTCACGCGTGAGGTCGCCGAGGAACGCGCCTGTCTCGGCATCGCGCACGATGGTGCCACGCGGGACTTTGAGCACGAGGTCGGGACCGTTGGCGCCATCGCGCTGCGAGCCCTTGCCGTGCGTGCCCCGGACCGCCTTGAAGTGACGCTTGTAGTGATAGTCGATCAGCGTCGAGAGCGCACTGTCCGCCTCCAGGATCACGTGCCCGCCGCGGCCACCGTCACCGCCATCCGGGCCGCCCTTGGGTACGTGCGCCTCGCGACGGAACGACGCGCATCCCGCGCCGCCGTCTCCTGCCCGCACATATATCTTCACTTCATCTATGAACACGATGCTCCAACCCCTGACGGACGATTCATTGTAGCCCGCCGGTCCGCTTCATGCAGAAGGCCCCCCGCTATCGGCGGGAGGCCTTCGAGCGCTCGTCTGGTCGTAGTGATTACGACTCCAGCGGCAGTACGTGGACCCTGNNCCTGCGGTCCTTGCCGCGAGTGAAGTCCACGACGCCATCGATCTTCGCGAACAGCGTGTCGTCGCGACCAAGGCCGACGTTCTGGCCGGGCTTCAGGCGGGTACCGCGCTGACGGACCAGGATCGAGCCGGCGGTCACGACCTGACCGGCAAAACGCTTCACGCCGAGGCGCTGTGACTGGGAGTCACGACCGTTTCTGGTCGAGCCCATACCTTTTTTGTGAGCCATCTCAGTTCACCCTCGCATCCGTCGGGCTGTGCCCGCATAGTCTATCAGCCTTCGTACTTCTTCGCATGGACTCCGCAGTACGTGGAGCCCTCCTTCACCTTGTTGGTGCACGGCGTGCCGTCCGACTTGGTGGCGGCACAGGGCTGCGGAGCCGCCTCGGAAGAAGCGGCCGCCTCGACCACGGGGGCCTCGACCTTGGGGGCTTCGGCCTCAGGGGCCTCAACGGCCTTCGCGGGCTTCTCGGCCTTCTCGGGCTTCGCGGGCTTTGCGCCACCGGCGACCGCGATATCGGTCACGCGGACGGCCGTCAGCTGCTGGCGATGACCCTTCGTGCGCTTGTAGCCCTTGCGCTTCTTGAACTTGAAGACGATCTGCTTCTCGCCCTTGAAGTGCTCGAGCACCTCGGCGGTCACCGACGCGCCGGCAAGCTCGGACGGCGTGGCCATGATGCTGTCACCATCGGCGATGAAGATCACCGGAAGCGACACGCTCTCGCCGACCTCGGCCTTGAGCTTCTCTACGGCGACGATGGTGCCGACCTCTACCTTGGCCTGCTTGCCGCCGGTGTTCACCACTGCATACATGGACGTTGCTCCAGTCAAAGGGGGTACACGCGAAGCGCAATGCTAACAGAATACGCAAGCGAGCGTCAACGGTTCCGGGCGTATCCATCCACCGCCGAATGCGACTCGCCGAATCCGGTGGCGCGCTGGTACGCCCACCCGCGGCACGCGGTGCATCGGCTACGACTCGTCACCGCCTGAGGCCACCTTGCCCTCGATCATCAGACGGACTTCGATCGGGTCCACGTCGGGATCCGCGATCACGTTCACCCGCTTGCCCGTCTCGGAGCGCAGCAGCGCCAACGTGTTGTTGCCTGGGGCGTTGACCAGGGCATACGTTTGCGGGTTGAGCCCCACGAGATACGCCGACGACTTGCCCGCCAGGAGCAGGTCGCGCAGACTCCGCTCCACGATGATGCGCCGCGTGGTGTCCGAAAGCACGCGCCCCTCGCCGCCGCAGCTCGGACACGGCTGGGTGAGCACACCATAGAGCCCGTCTGTCACGTTCTTCCGCGTCATCTCCACAAGCCCGAGACGCGACATCTCCGAGACACGCGTCTTGGTGCGATCGTTCTCGAGCTCCCGCGTCAGTCGCGCCACCACTTCCTGCCGGTTGCGCGCATCCTCCATGTCGATGAAGTCGATGACGATGAGCCCCCCGAGGTCGCGAAGNNATGTCGATGAAGTCGATGACGATGATGCCGCCGATGTCGCGGAGCCGCAGCTGGCGGGCGACCTCAGACGCCGCCTCCAGGTTCGTCCGCAGCGCGGTGTCCTCGAGGTTCTTCCGCCCCACGTAGCTGCCGGTGTTCACGTCCACTGCGGTCAGGGCCTCGGTCTTGTCGATCGTTATGTGCCCACCCGATGCCAGAGGCACCTCGCGCAACACGGCGCGCTCGATATCCGACCTGAGGCCATACGCCTCGAAGAGCGGCTCCTTGTCCTTATGCATCTGAACACGCCGAACAAGCCTGGGCGCCGACTTGCGCAGGAACGACGTCACCTTCTCGTACACGCGCTTGTCGTCGATCACGAGACGCCGGAACGTGTCGCCAAAGGCGTCGCGCACCAGTCGCAGCGCAAGGTCCATCTCCGTGTACACGACCTCCGGAGCGAGGCCCTCTCGCGACTGCGCCTGCACTCTGCGCCACAAACGCAGCAGGAACTCCAGGTCGCCCTGCAGGTCCTTCTCGTGCGCACCCGCCGCGGCTGTACGCACGATCACACCGATACCGTCGGGAACGAGCGGCTCGATGATCGAGGTAAGCCGCTCGCGCTCCTCCTCGGCGAGTTTCCGGGAGATACCGACGAAGTCCGAGAACGGCATCAGCACGAGGAAACGCCCGGGCAGCGTGACCTCGGTGGTGACCCGGGCGCCCTTCGTGCCCATCGGGTCCTTGAGCACCTGCACCATGAGCTGCTGCCCGGGCTTGAGGAGCGACTGGATGTCGCGTCGTGGCGCGTCCGCGACACCTTCAGGCGCCACGACCTCGTCGACGTACAGGAACGCGTTCTTCTCCAGGCCGATGTCCACGAAAGCCGCCTGCATGCCGGGCAACACGTCTCGCACCTTACCCAGGTACACGTTGCCCACGACGCTGCGCTTGGGACGCTCGATGTACAACTCGACGAGACGGCGGTTCTCAACGACCGCGACCCGCGTCTCGTGCATATCATGCGAGATCAGCATCTCGCGTGTGATGTCAGGCACGATGTGTGCCGCTACAGTGGCCGGCGCCAGCCCTGGTCGTCTTCGATGAGAAGGTCGGTGCGGGTGACCGAAGCCACCCTGTCTGTGCCTACGGCTGCCGTGATGAAGACCTCGGGGCGGAGAGACCCCTGCTCACCCATCCGGACCCACATCCGAACGACGGTACGTCCCTCCGATGATCGCACCTCAGGCTCCTTCGGGAGCGCTTTGGCGAGATCGAAAACCTTCTGCTTGCCCTTGTGTTCGACTTCAAGGCGACCGGTTCCCATCAGTGCGACGAGCGAACGCTCGATCTCCTGCTGCGGACTCCCTCCTTCGATCTCGACTTCGTACACTGCTATCGTCAGTCTTGAGCCCAGTGAACCCTCGGCCGGCGAGACGTAACGACACGCGACTGGCCCAAGCTCAGGCACGATGGCGGCGTGCAACGCGTGTTCCACCTCCGCCACGGGCACGAAGCGCGTGAGCGTGATATCAAGATATTCCCGTTCGCCCGCGGTGCCGACCGGCAGGGCCGGACCGAATGCGAGACGCATTCGCGGCGTGAAGCCCTGTGACACAGCATACGGCAACCGTGCGCGCCGCGCCGCGCGCTCCCACGCACGCCCCGTCTCGAGATGCGAGAGGAATCGCAGCCGCCCGATCTTGTGGAAGCAGACCCGGAGCCTGAAGCCCTCAGCCACGGCGCGCCCCTTCCGCGATCACGTTGTCCACTCCCAGGCCCGGACACACGCCACACCCCGTGCAGTCCTCGAACGTGCAGTCGGGAGTGGTTGTCGCCGCCTCCGCGCGGGCACGCTCCAGGCGCAGGAACGCCTCGGATATGCCGCTGTCGATGTGCCCCCACGGCAGCGGCTCGTCCTGCGCGTACGGCCGTGACGCGGCCTCCCCGGCATCGATGCCGATCGAGCTGAACGCCTCGAGCCAACGCGTGAGGGAGAACTGCTCGCTCCATGCGTCGAACCGTGCGCCCGCACGCCAGGCGGCCTCGATACCGTCGGCCACCTCTCTGCCACCGCGCGCAAGCACGGCTTCGAGCAGTGAGGACTCCGCGTCATGGAAGGACAGCTCCACGCCCCGCCGGGGCATCGCGTCGCGCAGTATGTCCTGACGACGGCGGACGTCCGAGAACGGCAGCTGACCGTCCCACTGGAACGGCGTGTGCGCCTTGGGAACGAACGTGGACACCGAGACGGCCACTCGCAGCCCGCCGCGCTCCGCCTTGGGCGTCGCTTCACGCGCCACCGAGAAGACACGGCTCACAAGCGCCCCGATCGCACTGACGTCGTCATCGGTCTCCGTGGGCAGCCCGATCATGAAGTAGAGCTTCACGCGTCGCCATCCTGCGGTGAACGCCTGATCCACCGCGGTGACGATCTCCTCCTCCGTGATGTTCTTGTTGATCGCGTCGCGCAGCCGCTGTGACCCGGCTTCCGGCGCGAACGTGAGCCCGCTCTTGCGGCCATCGCCAAGCAGTCGCGCAAGCGGCACGGTGAACGAGTCGACCCGGAGCGACGGCACCGATATGGCCGTCCCGGTGCCCTCGAGCCTCCCAACCAGCCGCCGGAGGACCGACTCCAGCTGCGAGTGGTCGGCGGTGGAAAGCGACGTGAGCGAGACCTCCTCGAAACCGGTGCACGCGAGCCCCTCGACCACATCGCGCACGATCGAATCGGCCGGCCGCTCACGCACGGGGCGGTACACCATCCCCGCCTGGCAGAAGCGGCACCCGCGCGAGCAGCCGCGCAGCACCTCAACGGTGGCGCGATCGTGCACCACGTCGGCATATGGCACCACCGGGCACAACGGAGCGGGGTACGCGTCAAGGTCCGCGAGCACCCGCCGCCGCACCCTGGCAGGGGCAGGCGCCGAGGCCGCCATCCGTCCGTCGGCACCGGGTGAGTACAGCGACGGCACGTACACGCCCTCGATCGAGGCAAGCGCCCGCACTGTCTCCTCGCGGCTCGCGCCGCGTGCCTTCGAAGCCCGGTGCGAGGCCACGATCTCGAGCACGGCGTCTTCCCCATCGCCCACGAGGATCGCATCGAAGAACGGTGCCATGGGTTCTGGGTTGTGGGCGCTCGGCCCTCCGCCGATCACGAGGGCGTGCGACTCACGGCGATCGGCGGCCCGCAGCGGGATCCGCGCAAGATCGAGCGCCTCGAGCACGTTGCTGTACGTGAGCTCGTTGGACAGCGTGATGCCGAGCAGATCCACGTCTGCCACCGGCATGCATGATTCCAGCGTGAAGAGCGGCACGTCCTCCTCGCGCATGAGCCCGGCCATATCCACCCACGGCAGGAACACACGCTCGATGGCGACATCTTCGATCGTGGCCAGGCGAGCCGCGAGGACCTGCAGCGCCTGGTTCGCCATGCCTACTTCATACGTGTCCGGGTACATGAGAGCCACACGGTATGCCGCGTCCGGGCGTCTGAGCACGCCCCATTCCCCATCGACATACCGCGACGGCCGCTCGATACGGCCGAGCAGCTTCTCTACCTGCGGCCAGAGATCATTGGCCACGCGAACCGCCATCATCGGCAGGCAGCGCGGGCGGCACGTGTGGATCGGCTGCGGGCTGCGCCGCGGGCAGGTCGGCCACCGCTGGTGATGCAGGCAGATCGGCCACGGTCCGCCGGCCGCGACGCGGACGCTTCGTGGCCGCTTCGGCCACCATGCCCCTGAAGTTGGCGAGCACCTGGCCGAGGTCGTTGCCGTCCTCGAAGTACTGCACCGCCGCCTTCCCCATCGCCAGCGTACCGGTGTACCCAACGCCACCCTTGATGGCCCACCCGAGCACCGGCACTATCGTGAGCGCCTGCCGGGCCACGGCCCGCATCAGGTAGCCGCCACCAACGATGGCGAGCAGCTCCTTGACCCGCTCGACCCCGAGCGGCTCGCCGTACGCGGCGGCGATCTGCAGGAGCATCTTGGCCTGATTGGCAGTCATGATCGGCATGTCAGCGCCGGCGATCGGCGTGACAGCCCCCACGAGCGCGTTCTGCCACGCGGTGGTCTTCACCGCGTCCTCGGCAACCGCCCGGCGCATGAACGCGAAGTTGTGCGCAAGCGCGAGCCGCTTGCTGCCGAGCGTGTCCGTCAGCCATGCGCCCAGCCGCGACACCACCTCGGCGGGGTCGTAACTCACGATCACATCAGCCGTTGGCTGTCCGAGTGCGTCGGCAAGCTCGCGATTGCGAACGCCGTCGCCCAGGCCAACCACCACGAGGGGCACGCGCCACTGGCGCACCGCGGAGACCGCCTGCTGCAGCGCGACGTTACCGCTGCCAGCGATGACGATCGCAACGTCGGTGAGCTGCTCGAGCGGGGGCGTCTGCCCGAGTTCGGCCACCTCTATCTGCAGCACCGCGCGCGCCGTTCGAGGGCGCAGGTTCTCACGGATCGCGTCGATCAGCACGTCCGGCGCGTCAACCTCCACGTACACGCCGATGCGCACGGGAAGCTCACGTTCTTCGGTGTACCGCGTGCTCGACTTCGTGACGTCGCGCACGTCGAGTGGAAGCGCCATCCCAGGACGTATCGCCATCGCTTGTATCCCCTTCCGTCACGAGCCCGCGCCGTAGCGCCGGGACCAGACCGAGAGCAACAGACCCACCGCACCGAGGTTCGTGACCATCGATGAGCTACCAAAGCTCATGAATGGCAACGGGATGCCTGTAATAGGCATCATACCCACGGTCATGCCCACATTCTCCAGAATCTGGAACAGCCACATGCCGAGGACGCCGGTGGCGATGAGCGCGCCGTACAGATCGCGCGACGAGGTCGCGATCGCGAGCGCCGTGAGCAGCAGTGCGAGGTACAGCCCGAGCAGGACCACCGCTCCAAAGAAGCCAAGCTCCTCGCCGAGCACTGAGAAGATGAAGTCGGTGTGCCGCTCAGGGATGAAGTGCAGGTTGGACTGCGTACCGGAGCCGAGCCCCTTGCCGGTGAGACCTCCCGATCCGATGGCGATCTTCGACTGCGCGAGGTTGTACCCTGCGTCGGTCGGATCGATGTCGGGGTTCACGAAGACCAGAAGCCGGTTCTTCTGGTAGTCCTTCAGACCAACATCCCTGCCCGCGATCTGGTCGAGGCCGGCGTCCACGCCGAGGATCGCCCCTACCAGCACGGCCGCGGCTACCGCCAGGAAGGCGAAGTGCTTGGCCTTCATCCCGCCCACCACCAGCATCACCATGGCGATGGCCACGAACACCATGCCGGTGCCCAGGTCGGGCTGCAACAGTATCAGGAACACGGCGCCAGCCAGGTACAGCAAGGCTTTGGTGATCCGTGACGGCGTGTCGACCCGGCCCTTCATGTTCGCGATCACCGCGGCGAAGATGACGATGAAGATCAGCTTGGCGGGCTCCGACGGCTGGAACAGGCGTACGCCCGCGATCTCCAGCCACGAAGTCGCTCCCTTCGCGGTGCCCCCAAGCCCGGGGATCCGCGGGCTGATCAGCAAGAACGCGCCGAACGCGATCAGCGGCCCCTGCCAGCCCCGCAGCCTGGTGTAGTCGATGAACCAGGCGACCACCAGCGGCGCGAGACCCACGCCGATGCCGAAGAGGTGGCGAAGCAGCATGCTGTTGCCGCTGCTCATGCTCGACGTTGCCGAGGCGACCATGACCGTACCGTACACCAGGAGCGCCGCCACCCACGCCACCAGTGGCACGTTGACCTTATCGAGGATGCGCTGTCCGGTGGTCTTGTTCATCGCGCATCACCTCGATTCGTCCGTGGTGCGGATCGTCTTGAGCTCCTCGCCGAGCAGATGCGCCAGGATGTTGCGCGCAGCCGGCCCGGTGACCGAGCCGCCGTGTCCGCCCTGCTCCACGATGACCGCCACCGCGTACTTGGGGTCTTCGGCGGGAGCGTACGCGCAGAACCACGCGTAGTCGTCCTTGCCCTTCACCTGGGCGGTACCGGTCTTGCCGGCCACCGTCGGCTTGAATCCGACGAAGACGCCCTTCGCTGTGCCGGTCTCGGTGACGTCGATCAGCCCGCGCTCGACCACTCCCAGCATCTCTGCGGATGCGCCTGTCGCGTGCAGCACCTCGGGCTCGATCGTGCGGATGACGTCACCCCCGCTGCCGAGCACGTCTTTCAGCACGTGCGGCTTCATGATGTCACCGTCGTTGGCAAGGCCCGCGTACACCAGCGCCATCTGCAGAGGCGTGGTGAGCATGTCGCCCTGCCCGATCGACATGTTGACAGTGTCACCGGGCAGCCACATCTGATACTCGGGATAGTTCTCGTTGTACCGCTTCTTCCAGGCGGCGTCGGGCACGCGTCCGGCTGACTCGCCCGGAAGATCGATGCCGGTCTTGGAGCCCAGACCGAACTCCCGCGATGTCGCCTGAAGCTCCTCCTTGCCGCGCTTATACAACTCGTAGCCGATCTCGTAGAAGACGGTGTCGCACGAGTGCTTGAGTCCGCCGCGCAGGCTCACGGTTCCGTGCCCGGTGCGCTTCCAGCACCACTTGGGCCACTGCTTGCCCATGTCGGTCCATCGGCCGGTGCAGCTGTAGGTCGTGTTCTCCGACGTGATGCCGGCTTCCATGCCCGAGATGGCCGTGATGACCTTGTATGTGGACGCAGGCGGATACGCCGCCATGATGGCACGGTCGTTCAGCGGATACTCGCTCGTCTTGGCATTCAGCGCCTCCCACTCGGCGGAACTGATACCGCCGAGAAACGCCGTGGGGTCGTACGTTGGACGGCTGGTGGAAGCGAGCACCTCGCCGGTCTCGATATCCAGGACGACCGCGGCACCCGCACGGGAGCTCGTGTAGCCCTGCCGGTGTGCCTCGGCGATGGCCTTGTCGAGCTCATCCTCGGTGACGGCCTGCACAGCGGCGTCGATGGTCAGGCGGATGTCGTTGCCCGGTCGCGGCGCCTGCTCGCTCACCACGCCCTGCGCCCTGCCGGAGGCGTTCACCTCGATGCGGCGCCATCCCTTGTCGCCCTGCAACACGCCCTCGTACTGGCGCTCAACGCCCGACTTGCCCACGGTGTCACCGCGCTCGTAGCCGGCGTACTCATCGGAGTTCTTGAACTGCTCTTCGGAGATCGCGCCGGTGTAGCCGAGCACGTGTGCCGCGAGGTTGCCGTTGGGATACTCCCGTACCGCGATCTCCTCGACGGCCGCCCACGGGAAGTCGGTCTGACGCTCGGCGATCTGCGCCACCGACTCCATCGACACGTCAACGGCGATGACGCGCGGCCTGAGCGCCTCCTGCTGCACATCGGTGACGCGCTCCCACACATCGGCGGTCGTTATGCCGAGCAGGGCCGCGATCTCGCCGAACATCTCGTTGAGCTCGCGGCTCGTGGGATCGTCGGCGGTATCCTCGGTCCACGTCCGTGTGAGCAGCGCCCGAACGTCCTCGTGCGAGGGGTCGACGCTCACCGCGAGCGCTGAGCGGTTGGTCACCAGCGGCACGCCGTTGCGGTCGAGGATGCGGCCGCGGGGCGCCTGGATGGAGATCTCACGTACCCGGTTGTTCTCAGCCTGCGCGGAAAACGACTCGCTGTTCAGCACCTGCATCGTCCACAGCCGGATGAGCAGCGCCGAGAGAACGACGACCACGATGATTCCGAGGACGCCGAATCGGGATCTGAACTCCTGACTGACGGTTGGCATAGAGGCGTGAGACTCCAGACGGGCCGGACGGGCGGTCGACTCAGGCGAGGCGACCGAATGACTTGATCGAACGGTCGGTTCGCAAGAATCGCGCCAGCCATGGGTAGACGAGCATCACCAGGACCGCATTGTACAGCGCGCGGGGCAGCACAAGCCTGCCGAGCGCCTGCCAGAACGCCGCCGGCCCCACTCCGATAACGGTGACCACCACCAGGTAGGCGAAGTCGGCCACGAGCGCCGCCACGACGCCCACCGTGACCGGGGCCAGCCAGCCTTCGGCGAACAGGTTCTGCCTGAGCGAACCGCTCAGGTACCCGGTGACCGACATGACAAGCGCCCACGCGCCGATCGGGCCTGACGACAACAGGTCCATCAGCAGCCCGGCGATGAATCCCGCAGTCGCGCCCGCCGGGGACCCCTCGACGAACGCCAACGTGATGACCACCAGCAGCAGCAGGTTGGGCGTCACCCCGAAGATCGAGATGTGCGGGGCTATCATCACCTGGAGCACGAACGCGCCGAGGAGCGCCCCTGCTGTCGTTCCCCATTGCGTCATTCGATCTCACCCGCATCCCTTTCGACCACCGAGCCCACGAGCACGAAGACCTCCTCGATCGAGCTGATCGGGACGCGCGATGCCACGCGGATCCGCGGGTACAACTCGCCGTGGCGGTCGTCCACCGCCACCACATCGCCTATCACGATGCCGCTCGGATACACACCTCCGATGCCGCTTGTGATCACGACATCGCCTTCCACCGGAAGATACGTCCGATCGACGAAATCGAGCGACAACGATCCATCCACCGAGCCACGCACCACTCCGGGGGTGCGTGACGACTGCACGATCGCCGCGACGCCGCTCAACTGGTCGGTCACGAGCCTCACCGACGAGGAGTGCGCTGACACCTCGGCGATCTGCCCCACGAGTCCCTGCGCCGCGATCACCGGCATGCCGGGTTCGATGCCGTCGTTGGATCCGCGATCGATGAGGATGACGCCTTCCCAGATGCTGATCGGACGTCGGATGACCTCGGCGCCGAGCTTCGCGAACTTCCGCTCCTCGGCAAAGTCGACAAGGGCGCGCAAGCGTTCGTTCTCCTGCCGTGCCTCCTCGAGTTCCGCAAGACGCGTGCGAAGCTCGGCGTTCTGCTCCTCGAGCGCCTGCACACGCTCGCGCGAGGCGCCGAGGTCCTCGAAGAACGAGCCGATCGAGCGAATCGGCGAGGTGATCGCGGTGCCTGCGCGCGCGAGTGGCGCAGTGACCTCCAGCGTCACTCGCCGGGCGCCATGAAGCACCCCGTCATCGCCCTCACGGAAGTAGACCGTGAGCATGACAAGCGAAAGCACCACAAGGATGATGAGCAGCGTGGGTCGCGACTGTCTCGGCTCTGACTGCCCGATACGCATGAGCGGCCTCCGCCTTTACCGTGAGACTGTCAGGACCTTCTTGAGGACATCGATCTCCTCGAGCGCTTGCGCCGAACCCAGCACGACGTTGATCAACGCGTTCTCGGAGACGTGCACCGGCATGCCGGTTTCCATACGGAGGCGCTCGTCGAGCGCTCGCAAGAGCGCTCCGCCGCCGGTGAGCACGATGCCGTACTCCATGATGTCGCTGGAAAGCTCCGGCGGGGTCTTCTCGAGCGTCCCCTTGATGGCCTGGATGATCGCGAGCGTTGGCTCCTCGATCGCCATCCTGATCTCTTCGGACGACACCTGGAACGTCCTCGGGAGCCCTGTCATGAGATCCCGCCCACGGACCTCCACGTCGAGCTCCTCTGAAAGCGGATACGCCGAGCCGATCTCGAATTTGATCTCCTCGGCCGTGCGCTCCCCGATGAGGACGTTGTACTCCTTCTTGATGTGGGTGATGATCGCCTCGTCGAACTCGTCGCCGCCGATGCGGATCGACTGCGCCACCACGATGCCGCCGAGCGAGATCACCGCGACTTCAGTGGTGCCGCCACCGATATCGACGACCATGTTGCCCGTGGGCTCCTGGATCGGCAGCCCCGCACCGATCGCGGCCGCCATCGGCTCCTCGATCAGATACGCGCTCCGGGCGCCAGCTTGCATCGTCGCCTCAAAGACAGCGCGCTTCTCGACCTCGGTCACACCTGATGGCACACACACGACCACGCGCGGCTTGGGCTGCCAGGGGAAGCGCTTCACGCGCGTCTTGTTGATGAAGTAGCGGAGCATCGCCTCGGTGACCTCGAAGTCGGCGATGACGCCGTCCTGCATCGGCTTGATGGCCAGGATGTTGGTCGGCGTCTTGCCCAGCATGTCCTTGGCCCGGCCGCCGACCGCCTCGACCTTGCCGGACTGCTTGTTGACGACGACGATGGACGGCTCCTGGATGATGATCCCCTTGCCCTTCAGGTAGACGAGGGTGTTGGCCGTGCCCAGGTCGATGGCCAGGTCGCAGAACAGGCGGTTCTTGAACCAGCGGACTACGCTCATGATTCTTCCTTAGGTGACCTTTTTTAGCACATTTCCGCCTTGGGGGCAAATGCGGCGGCCGATTCTTGACTCCCCCGCGGTCCTGGGCTATAAGGGGCGTATCTACCCGCAAGGAGTTGCCGCATGAGCCATCAACCCTACATCCCCGAGAAAACGGCCATGAAGGAGTTCACCATTCGGGCCGTCGTCCTCGGCGTGCTCATGACCGTTATCCTGGGCGCGGCCAACGCCTACCTCGGCCTGCGGGCCGGCATGACCATTGCGGCCACTTATCCGGCCGCGGTCATCGGCATGGCCGTCCTGAAGCTGATGAAGGGTTCGATCCTGGAAGAGAACATGGCCCGGACCATCGGCTCCGTCGGCGAATCGATCGCCGCCGGAGCCATCTTCACCGTCCCGGCTTTCGTCATCGCCGGAGCCTGGACCGATTTCGGCAGCCTCGGCTCTTATCTCAAGTGCACGGCCCTGATGTTCGTCGGCGGCCTGCTCGGCATCCTCTTCGTGACCTTCCTGCGCCGGGTCATGGTCACGGATCCTGACCTGGTCTTTCCCGAATCGGTCGCCGCGGCTGAGATCCACAAGGCCGGCCAGAAGGGCAGCCAAGGCTCCCGGCACCTCTTCCAGGCCATGGGCTTGGGGGCGTTGATCTACTCGCTCGGCGTCGTCCAGCTCTTCGCCGCCAGCAAGGACTTCATCCTCAAGGTCGGCAAGATCGGCGCCAGCTTCGTCCGCTTGGGGGCCGGCAAAACCGATCCGACGATCGGAGCCGGCGGAACCGTGGCCGTCTCCGGACCGGGCATCTTCCCCGCCTATATCGGCGTCGGCTACATCATCGGACCGCGGCTGGCCTCGCTCAACTTCGCCGGCGGCCTGCTGGCCTGGGGCCTCTTCGCCCCCCTGCTGATGTTCTTCCTCGGGCCCCAGCTCGTGTCCATGTTCTACGGGCCGGGCGTCGCCGCGGCCGACATCAAGTGGGTCGACATGGTCACCAACGTCTGGAAGTTCATCATCCGTCCGATCGCCGTCGGCGGCATGCTCGTCGGCGCCGGCTTCACCCTTTTCAGGATGCGCAAGAACCTGGGCGCCGGCCTCAAGCGGTCGATCAGCGACGTCAAGAAGGCCGCCGGCCAGGAGCAGGTCGTCTCCCGGCAGGAGAAGGACCTGGATATGAAGGTCGTCATGATTCTGATGGCCCTGACCTTCGTTCTCATGGTCTTCGTTTACCAGACCTTCTCCAAGTCGTTCGGCTCGGCCATCCTGGCCGCCGCCGTCATGGCCATCGCCGGCTTCTTTTTCGCCGCTGTGTCAGGCAACCTGGTCGGGACGATCGGCTCCTCTAACAATCCCATCTCGGGTTTGACTCTCTCCACCCTCATTCTGGCCGCCCTGCTGATGGTCTTGATTGGTGCAACGGGGACAACCGGCGTGGCCGCCGTCTTGGGCGTCGCCGCGGTCGTCTGCGTCTCCTCGGCCGTGGCCGGCGAGATGCTGCAGGATCTCAAAGTCGGGCACATCCTGGGCGGCACGCCCTGGAAAATGGAAGTCGGCAACATCTTCGGCGTCCTCATCGCCTCGCTGGTCATGTACTTCCCGCTGATGCTCCTGCACGGCGCCTTCACCTTCGGCAGCAAGGAACTGCCCGCGCCCCAAGCCGGCTTGATGGCCGCCCTGTCCCAGGGCATCGTCGGCGGCGAAATGGCCTGGCCGCTCGTGATTGTCGGCATGCTGATGGGTTTCGCCTTCATCCTCATCCAGGTCAAGTCGCCCATGCTGGTTGCCGTCGGGATGTACCTGCCCCTCGAGACCACCTTCGCCATCTTCGTCGGCGGCATGATCAAGGGCTTGGTCGACAAGTCCATGGCCAAGCGAAAGTTCAACGCCGCCCAATCCGCCCGGGCGACCAACGTCGGCGTCCTCCTGGCCGCCGGCTTGATCGCTGGCGAGGGCTTGACCGGGCTGCTGCGGGCCTTGTGGAAGTTCCTCTTCCTCCAGAACATCATCGGCTTCGATATCCCGACCATCTTCAAGGCCCCGTCGTACTGGCTCGGGCTGATCGTCCTTGCCCTCATGGGCTGGTATCTCGTCGGCGTACCGCTCAAGAACGCGGGCGCGGCCGACGAGCCGGCGCCTCCATCCGCGGTCATCTAACCTTCCTGTCCCTCCAAGGGCGGCGCTTCGGCGCCGCCTTTTTTTAGTTCATCGCCATTTTCCGGGAGATGAGAGCGGTTTGGGGTATCGGCCGACGGCGAAACCGCGCGGATTCCGGCTTTTTACGCCACTCCGCGAGGGCACCCAACGGGCGCCGAGGGATGTTTGAGCACGCACCTTTATAGGGGTAGCGAGACAGAGGGGCTATCTACTAAGTCCGGACGATCTAGCATGCGGAGTTCCGCAGGCGCCGAGCGGATAGGCGTAAAAAGGAGTGAGAATCCGCGCCGCCGGGACGATACCCCGGAACGCTCCTCCCGGAAAATGGCGAAGAATCTTTTTTTTTGAGACGGGAACGGCTAAAATGGTGCCGGAGATTCATCCGTGGCCAAACGACCCATCCTCAAGTTCGGCGACCCGACCCTGACCGAAAAGTCCGAGCCGGTGGCCGAGATCGGCGCCGACGTCCTGATTCTGGTCCGGGACATGATCGAGACCATGCACAAGGCGCCCGGCATCGGCCTGTCGGCGCCCCAAGTCGGCGTCCTGAAGCGCGTCATCACCGTCGACCTGAGCCTCAACGAGGACCCCGACGCCCTCTACGCCGTGATCAACCCCGAGATCGTCCGCCGCGAAGGCAAGTGCATCCGCGAGGAGGGCTGCCTCTCGGTGCCCGAGATCTACGAGAAGATCGCCCGGCCGCAGAAGGTCACGGTCAAGGGCCTCAACGTCGAAGGGCGGGACGTGACGATCGAGGCCGAGGACATGCTGGCCAGGGCCTTCTGCCACGAGATCGACCACCTCGACGGCAAGCTCTTCGTCGACTACCTCTCGCCTCTCAAACGGAGCCTGATTCGGAAGAAGTTCCGCAAGCCCGAAGGCAAGAAAAAAGCCTGATGCGCATCGTCTTCTTCGGGAGCCCGGAAGCGGCCCTGCCCGCCCTGGAAGCCTTGCTCGGGGCCGGGCATGAGATCCCGTTGGTCGTGACCCAGCCCGATCGTCCCGCCGGGCGCGGCCGGGTGCCGACCCCCTGCCCGGTCAAGACCTATGCCCTCGGTCACGGCCTGCCGACCTATGAACCGGAACGCATCCGCAAGGATCCCGGGGCCGTCGATCGCCTGCGGGCCGCCCGGCCGGAGATCCATATCGTAGTGGCCTACGGCCAGATCATGCCGGGCCCGGTCATCGACCTTCCACCCCGCCGGTCGCTGAACCTCCACTTCTCGCTTCTCCCGGCCTATCGCGGGGCATCTCCCGTCTCTTGGGCCATCCGGCGGGGCGAAGCCCTGACCGGAGTGACCATCTTCCGACTCAACGAAAAAATGGACGAGGGCGACATCTTCGCCTCGGCTGAAGAGCCTATAAGCCCCCTGGACACCACCGGATCGCTCGAGCGTCGGTTGGCCGTTCTCGGGGCCGGGCTTCTGGTCGACACCCTGGCCCGCCTGGACCGGATCACCCCCCGTCCCCAGGCGCACGAAGCGGCCACCCTGGCTCCCAAGCTCAAGAAGGAAGATGGGCGGATCGACTGGGGCGCCAGCCCTTCGGCTGTCGATCGCCATGTCCGGTCCATGACGCCCTGGCCCTCGGCCTTCACCTTTCTCGAGACCGAGAGGATCATTGTTTTGACCGGGCGGCCGACCCCTTCACTCGGACCATCGGCTACGACGGCCGAACCCGGAACAGTCCTCTCGACGGGCAGGGACGGAATCCTCATCGCCTGCGGAGAAGAGACCTATTCGATCGTCCGGCTGCAACCGGAAGGCCGCAAGGCCATGGATGCAGCGGCCTGGCTGGCGGGAGGCCGGATCCGGGCAGGCTTGCGCCTAGGCGCTTGAGACGGAAAGAAGCGGAAGAGGTCTACTCTTCCAGAAGGTAATAGTAGGGGTTGACCGCCGTCCCGTTGACCCGGACTTCGTAATGGACGTGGGGCCCCAGGGCTTTGCCGGTCTGGCCGACATCGCCCAGGACGTCACCCCGCTTGACCCGCTGGCCGACCCGGCACTTGAAGGCGCTCATATGCCCATAGACGGTCGTGATGCCAAGTCCGTGGTTGACCTGGACGTAGCGGCCCAGAAGCTTGTCGGTATTGACCACGATGACCACCCCGTCGGCCGTGGAGACGACAGGGTTGCCATGGGCGGCAGCAATGTCGAGGCCGTAGTGGAAGGCCTGCCGGCGGGTGAACGGATCGGACCGCCAGCCAAAGGACGAGGTTTGCAGGCCGACAGTGGGATAGATGGTCGGGGTGGACGCCAGGCGATTCTCCTGGCCCTGGTAGAAGCCCACCAGCGTATCCAGATTCTTTTGAATATCTTCGGTCTTCTGCTGGAGGCCCTTCAGGCTGCCGGGACCTACCTGGGGCAGCTGGGAAGGCAGGGTCTGCTCACCGTCGGGCATCTCGACCGGGCCGATGCCGACTTCCCTGAGCACATCCGGGGATTTGATCCCGGCCATGAGGTTGAGCTTCTTGACGTAGTCGTCGAAGGCCTTGACCCTCTTCTCCAAGTCCCCCAGCGTGGACTCGTACTGGACCAAGGCTGCCTTCTGCTCCGCATTCTCGGCGGCCAAGTCCTTGTAACGATTGCCTTTGACCCGGATCCGGACGTAGTCCGCGGTGACGCCGAGAACCATGACGAGCAGGGTGATCAGGCCGATTTTGACGGACTTGATCACCCGCTTCGAGAAAGAGATGGTCCGATAGCCCGATTTGGTGTGGGGAACAATGATCAGGGATAAGTGCTTCTTACCCATTTTGTCACGTCATACGCCTAGCTGATTACCATAGCCCCGAAATCCGTGTCAAGAACAATATTCTCAGGCCCCGCACAATACGCCTCCGCCGTTCACACTCAAAACCGCCCCGGTAATATGGCGGGCCAGATCCGAGGCCATGAACAGGATCGGCCCGGCGATGTCCTCCGGAGGGGGGATCCGTTTGAGCGGTATCGACTGCCGGACGCTCTCCCGATAGACCGGGTCGGCGAACACTCCGGTGCACATGTCCGTATCGACCCAGCCGGGAGCGACGCAATTGACGTTGATGTTCCAGCAGGCCAGCTCGACGGCCCAGGACTTGGTCAGAGCGTTGATGGCCCCCTTGGCGGCCGCATAATGGGAGTGGTGGGCTTCCCCCCGAATGCCGGCCGTGGAACCGACATTGACGATCGCCGCCCGGGGCCTGGACTTGAGCAGGGGGAGGACTGCATCAACAAGGTAGAAGACGGCGTCCAGGTCGATGGCCATGGTCTCGCGCCAAGATTCGACGTCCCCCTCCCCCATCTCCAGGCCGGTCCAGATGCCGGCATTGTTGACCAGGACGTCGAGGCCGCCCCAACGGGCTGCGAGGTCGGCCGCCAAGGCCTGAGCCTGCTCCCGGCCGGTCAACTCGATACGATAGGTGAGGCACTCGCGGCCGCGCTTCTCTACCTCGGCTTGGACCTCCCGGGCCGCGTCCTCGCGGTTCTGGAAAGTGATGGCGACATTGCTTCCCGCTTCGGCGAAGAGGATGGCCGCCGCCCGACCGATGCCCCGCGAGCCGCCGGTGATGAGGGTTTTCCGGTCCTTCAAATCGATCATCAGTTAACTATAACTCAAGGAGAAGTCCTTCGTTTCATCAAATTGATGATAACGATATATCTCCTTGCTAAACGGGATGACTTTCTCATTCATGATCTTGAGATACTCCTCCGGAGTCGGCAGCTTTCCCGCCAGCGCGGTCACCGCCGCCAGCTCGGCCGATCCCAAGTAGACTCGGGCCCCGTCGCCCATCCGGTCGTCGAAGTTCCGGGTCGATGTGGACATGATGTTGGCGCCCGGCTGGACCCTGGCTTGATTGCCCATGCACAGCGAGCATCCGGGAATCTCCGTCCGGGCCCCGATCTGGGAAAGAACGGAGTAGAATCCCTCCCGGCGGAGCTGGATCTCGTCCATCTTGGTCGGCGGGGTGATCCAGATCCGCGTCTTGGGATAGGCGGCCTTTTCCCAGATCCTGCCGGCCGCCCGGAAGTGGCCGATGTTGACCATGCAAGATCCTATGAAGACCTCGTCGATTCTATCCCCCGCCACCTCGGACAGCAGCTTGACGCCGTCCGGATCATTGGGGCAGGCCAGGATGGGCTCACGGATCTCGTCCAAGTCCACATCCAGGACCGCGGCGTATTCCGCTCCCGCGTCGGCTCGCAGGAGCTCCGGCTTGGCCAGCCAGGCCCGAGCCGCTCCAATGCGCCGCCCGAGGGTTTCCGCATCCTGGTAGCCCGAAGCTATCATCTTCTCCATCAGGGCAATGTTGCTGCGCAGGTAGGCGGCCACGGTCTCGGGACCGAGGGCGATGGCGCTGCCGGCCGCCGAGCGCTCGGCCGAAGCATCAGTCAGCTCGTAGGCCTGTTCCACGGTCAGGCCGGATAGACCCTCCATCTCCAGAATGCGGCCGTTGAAGATGTTTTTCTTGCCCTTCTTGGCTACGGTCAAAAGCCCCTTCTGGATGGCGACATAGGGGATGGCGTTGACCGCATCGCGCAGGGTCAATCCCGGCCGCAGGCTCCCCTTGAACCGGACCAGCACGGATTCGGGCATGTCAAGCGGCATGAAGCCCAGCGCGCCGGCGAAGGCGACCAGCCCGGATCCGGCCGGGAAGCTCAGGCCGATCGGGAAACGGGTGTGGGAGTCCCCCCCCGTGCCCATGGTGTCGGGCAGGAGAAGCCGGTTGAGCCAGGAGTGGATGACGCCGTCGCCCGGCTTGAGAGCCACGCCCTTGCGGGCCGTGACGAAAGCCGGCAAGGATTTGTGCATCTTGACGTCCGCGGTCTTGGGATAGGCGGCGGTGTGGCAGAAGGATTGCATGAACAGGCCGGCCTGGAACTCCAGGCAGGCCAGCTCTTTGAGCTCGTCGGCGGTCATGGGCCCGGTGGTGTCCTGGGAGCCGACCGTGGTCATGCGCGGTTCGCAGGCGGTGCCGGGCAGGATGCCGTCCGCGCCGCAGGCCAGGCCGACGATCTTCTGGGCTTGGGAGTAGCCCTGGCCCTGCTTGGGCTTGGGATTGTCCACGGGAGCGAAGAAATCGGCCGCCGGAAGGCCCAGAGCGGCTCTGGCTTTCTGGGTCAGGGCCCGGCCGATGATCAGATTCAGCCGTCCGCCCGCGCGGTATTCATCACGGATGGTGGCCGGTTTGAAATCCAGTCGGGACAGCTCTCGGCCGTCCGCCGAGCGCAGGACGCCGGCCTTGGTCTCGATGATTACGAGATCCCCCGTCTTGAGCCCCGTCACATCCACCTTCTCGATCGGCAGCCCGCCCGAGTCCTCGGTGGTGTTGAAGAAGATGGGGGCGATCAGGCCGCCCAGAACAACCCCGCCCCGGCGCTTGTTGGGTACGAAGGGAACGTCCTCTCCGATATGCCACATGACCGAGTTGCAGGCGGATTTGCGTGAGGAGCCGGTCCCCACGACGTCGCCGACGAAAACGACACGATGGCCCTCGGCCCGGAAGCGGGCGATCGTCTCCAGGCCGCCCGGGAAGCGGGTCAGGCCCATGGCCTGGGCATGCAGGGGGATGTCGGGGCGGGTGGCGGCGTGCTTGGCCGGCGAGAAGTCGTCCGTATTGATCTCGCCGTCGACTTTAAAGACCTTCAGGGTCAGCGCGGCCGGAAGCTCCGGCCGGGACAGGAACCACTCCCCCGCCGCCCAGGCCTCCAAGACGGAGCGGGCGGCGGCGTTTTTGCCGGCCAACCGTCGGACCTCATCGAACGCCCCGTAGACTAGTATGGTCGACTTGAGGGCGGATGCGGCCGAGGCGGACAGGTCGGGATCCTCCAGGAGAGCCACCAGCGGACCGACGTTGTACCCTCCCAGCATCGTCCCCAGCATGAAGACCGCCTCGGCCCGGTTGACGGCCGGCGACCAGAGTTCGTTTCCGGCCACGCGGGCCAGCCACTCGGCCTTGACCTTGGCCGCCGGATCGACGCCGGGCGAGACCCGATCGCGAAGAAGCGCAACCAGGCGATTTTCCTGGCCGGCCGGGGGGGCTTCCAGGAGCCGGCAGACTTCGGCGGTGTCTTCGGGGCTTAAGGGCCGGGGCGGAATACCGAGGGCCAGACGCTCGGTCTCCATCTTGGAATAACTCTCCAGCATGGTCGTCTCCTTGGCGCGGGTTGCCGCGGTCGTCGCGGGGCACCTAGTGTATAGAAGGAGGGGGGGGATAGGTCAAGCCGAAGACGGCCGGACGCCTCGGACGGTTGATTTCGGGCCCTGGTTCCCATAGAATACCGGTCCCGACTCCAAGACGCCCAGGACCCTGGAGGCGGCCTTTTTGTTCCCGAGCGCGCATTCCGGCCGACGGCACGAGTGAGGGCACCCGAGCCGGGTCGCATAAAAAAAAAGGAGTACCGCATCCATGAGGAAGAAGATCGCGTTGATCGGCGGCGGACAGATCGGGCAGATCCTGGCCATGCTGGCGGCCCAGAAGGAGATGGGCGACATCGTCGTTCTGGATATCCCCGAGCTCGAGAACCCGGCCAAGGGCAAGGCTTTGGACCTGATGGAGATGGCTCCCCACGGCCACTACGATGCCAACATCACCGGCACCTCGGACTATAAGGACATCTCCGGCGCGGACGTCGCCATCATCACGGCCGGCAAGCCCCGTCAGGCCGGCATGACCCGTGAGGATCTCCTGGCGGTCAACCTGCAGATCATCGAGACGGTGGCCAAGGGCGTCAAGGAATACGCTCCCAAGGCCTTCTGCCTGATCGTCACCAATCCCCTCGACGCCATAGTCTACGCGTTTTACAAGATGACGGGCTTTCCCAAGAGCCAGGTTTTGGGCATGGCCGGGACGCTGGACACGGCCCGCTGGCGGGCTTTCATCGCCATGGAGCTGGGCGTGTCGGTCGTCGACGTGGCCGGCACGGTCCTCGGCGGCCACGGCCCGGACATGGTCCCCCTGCCCCGCCTGACCACGGTCGGCGGCGTGCCTCTGGCCGAGATCGCCAGCCAGGAGCAGATCGACAAGATCGTCCTGCGCACCCGCGAGGCCGGCACCGAGATCGTCAAGCTCTTCGGCAAAGGCTCGGCCTTCTTCAGCCCGGCCTGGAGCGCCATCGTCATGGCCGAGAGCTACCTCAAGGACAAGAAGCGGGTCCTGCCCGCCTGCGCCCTGTGCGAGGGCGAGTACGGCGTCAATGGCCTGTTCATCGGCGTCCCCTGTCTCATCGGCGCCAAGGGTTTGGAGAAGATCTACGAGATCAAGCTGACCGAGACGGAGCAGGCCCAGCTGACCAAGACCATCGCTTCGGTCAAGAAGACAGTCGAAGAGACCAAGCTTTAAGCCTTTCTTTCACTTGGCTTTCCCGCCGGCGTGGTTTGCTCCCCGCCGGCTTTTCATTTCCAGACACATACCGAATTAATTGAGTATGTGTCTGCTCATTCGATGTAGAATACTGGGTCGGATGGACGCATGAAGATCCACGAACATCAGGCCAAGGCCATTCTAGCCTCCCGCGGCATCGCCGTCCCGCGGGGTTTTCTGGCTTCGAATCCCGAAGAAGCCCGCGACGCGGCCTCCCGTTTGGGCCGACCGGTCGTCCTGAAAGCCCAGATCCTGGCCGGAGGTCGCGGCAAGGCTGGCGGCATCCGCAAGGCCGACAATCCCGATCAGGCCGCCCGCATCGCCTCCGAGCTGCTTTCCTCGCGCTTGGTCACCGCTCAGACCGGCCCCCAAGGCTTCCCCATCCGCCTCCTTCTTGTCGAGGAAGCGGCTTCCGTCACCAGTGAGGCCTACCTCGCCATGTCCGTCGATCGCCGGTCGGGGCAGTTGGCGGTCCTGGCTTCCGGCCGGGGCGGGATTGACATCGAAGCTTTGGCTTCCTCCGATCCGGGTGCCTTGGTGCGGGAGACGATCCCGGCCGACGCGGGGCTCTCCCCCATCTCCGCCGTTTCGATCGCTCGGGCCTGCGGCTTGGAGGGGCGGGCGGCCGATGGCTTCGCCGCCCTGCTGCAGAGTATCGAAGAGACGTTTCGAGCCTGTGACGCAAGCCTGATCGAGATCAATCCCCTGGCTTGGACCGTTCGAGGCTGGGTCGCTCTGGACGCCAAGATCGTTCTCGACGACTCAGCCCTGCCGCGCCACGCGGATCTGGCCGCCTTGCGGGACGCCGCCGATGAGGATTCGCGGGAAGCCGCGGCCGAAGCGGCCGGCTTGATCTATGTCCGCATGGACGGCGACATCGGCTGCCTGGTCAACGGAGCGGGCTTGGCGATGGCCACCGCCGACATGATCCAGAGAGCCGGCGGACGCCCGGCCGACTTCCTGGACATCGGCGGCGGCGTCGGCGAGGATGCCGTCCGCGAGGGCTTCCGCATCGTGGCTTCGGATCCCGGGGTCCGGGCCGTGCTGATCAATGTCTTCGGCGGCATCGTCCGCTGCGACCTGGTGGCCCGGGGCATCATCCGGGCCTGCCGCGACTTTCGGCTCAGCCCGCCCCTCGTCGTCCGGATGCTCGGAACCAACGCGGAGGAAGGACTGCGTCTCCTGGCCGAAGCGGGCCTCCCCTTCGCATCCGCCGGAACGATGGATGAGGCGGCCGTCCAAGCCGTATCCGNNGTATCCGCGGCCTCATTCGGAGGCCGTCCGTGAGTATCCTGGCCGGCGCGGCGACGAGGGTCCTCGTCCAAGGCTTCACGGGACGCGAGGGCACGTTCCATGCTCAGCGTATGATCGAGTACGGCACCCATATCGTCGGTGGAGTCACGCCAAGCAAGGGTGGAACGACTCACCTCGGACGGCCCGTCTTCAACTCCGTAGCGGAAGCCCGGGCCGCCACGGACGCGGATGCTTCAGTCATGTTCGTTCCGCCCCTGAAGGCCGCTCAAGCGGCGATCGAAGCGGCCGAAGCCGGGATCCGCATCGTTGTCTGCATCACCGAGGGAATTCCGGTCCTGGATGTCATCTCACTCAAGGCCCGGCTGGCCGCCCATGGTACGCTCCTCATCGGCCCCAACACGCCCGGCCTCATCATCCCCGGGGAGACTAAAATCGGCATCATGCCTGGGTCGATCCACCGTCCCGGCAGCATCGGCGTCATCTCCCGCTCGGGCACCCTGACCTACGAGGCCGTCCATCAGCTGACTCTGGCCGGCCTGGGTCAATCGACCGCGATCGGGATCGGCGGCGATCCCGTCGTCGGCCTGGGCTTCATGGAGCTCCTGGCTCTCTTCCGGGAAGACCCGTCGACCGAGGCCGTCCTGCTGATCGGCGAGATCGGCGGCTCGACCGAAGAGGACGCGGCGGATTACCTGAAATCCGGCTACCCCAAGCCCGTCCTGGCCTACATCGCCGGCCGGACCGCCCCGCCCGGACGGCGCATGGGCCATGCCGGCGCCATCATCGAGAATGGACGCGGCGGCGCGGAGTCTAAGATCGAGGCCTTGCGAGGCGCCGGGGTCATCCTCATCGACAGCCCGGCCGAGATGGGCTCGGCCGTTTACCGGAGCCTGTCGTGCTGAAGGTCGACCTTCACACGCATTCCGGCGACGATCCTCAGGACCGCATCCGCTATTCCAGCCGCGATCTCATCGACGGGGCGGCGCGCCTCGGCTTCGATGCCCTGGCCATCACCAATCACAACACCGTGTCCCATACCAGCGAGCTGGCGGATTACGCGGCGGATCGCGGCGTTCTCCTCCTGCCCGGCGCCGAGATTACGGCCGAGAGCTGCCACATCCTGGTCATCAATCCCGGATTCCCCATCACCCGGGATCGGCCCTATACTCTGGCCGACATACCCCGCCTCAAGACGCCCGACAGCCTGTTCATCGCCCCCCACCCCTATTTCGTGATCTTCCAGTCGCTCGGCCGCAGGGTCGAGGACCTCCTGCCTCACTTCGATGCCATCGAGCTGGGCTCCTACCACAACCGGCTGATCGACTTCAACCGGCGGGCCAGGAAGCTGGCCGCCCGGACCGGCAAACCCCTCATTGGGACTTCGGACTGCCACACCCGCCCGCAATTCGGCCGGACCTATTCCCTGGTCGACGCGGACAAGACCCTGGCCTCGATCATCGCCGCGGTCAAGGCGGGACGGATCGAAACCAGGACCAGCCCCATCTCGCTGACCATGATGGCTTCTATCGTCGCCAGCCAGTTCTCCTTCCGCAAGCTGGGCCGGCTCTTTAGGCGCTGAATCTCTCCGGAGCCGGCCGCCCTTGCTCGCCCCGCAAGGCTGGAGTATAAAGAATCCGATTTCACCCGAGGAGGAAAGCCATGTCCCGAGCCGTTCTGATAGCCGTAGCCGCTTTATCGCTCTTGGGAATGTCCATCCATCCGGGCCAGGCTCAGCAGGCCCAGCAGGCGCAGCCCCCGCAGCCCAATGCCAAGCCCTTCCAGCCGGAAGCGGCGGGCATGACCGTCCAGCCCGCCGGCCGGTTCCTCTACTTGATCAAGGGGGGATCCGGAGCCAACACCGCCTTCTACGTCACCCAGAAGCATGTCATCGCCGTCGACGCCAAGATGACCGCCGAGGCTGCCCGCCAGATGATCGCCGAGATCGCCAAGGTCACGTCCAATCCCCTTTCGATCCTGATCATCACCCACAGCGACGGCGATCACGTCAACGGCCTGGCGGGCTTTCCTCCCGGTTTGACCATCATGGCCAGCGAGGGAACGAAGAATGAGATGGAAGAAGCGTTCAAGGACGAGAAGATGGCCGCCCTGCGCGCCTATCTTCCGACCCAGACCCATTCGAGCGAGGCGAACCTTCGAACGCCCATGCCGGACGGCAAGTTGGCCCTGATCTCCCTCTACCACTTCGGACCGGCCCACACCAGCGGCGACACCGTGGTGCTGTTCCACAACGAGAAGACCGCCTTCGTCGGAGACCTGGCTTTCACCGGCCGCGACCCTCTGATCCATCGGCAAAAAGGCGGTACCCCGATCGGCTACATTGAAACGCTGAAGAAGATGATCGCTCTGCCAGCCGAGAAGTATCTCTCGGGCCACGCCGACCCGCTGACCAAGGACGACCTGAAGGCCCTCCTCAAGTCGATGGAGGACAAGCTGGCCAAGGTCAAGGAGCTCATCGCCCGGGGCAAGACGCTCGACGAGATCAAGGCGGCCATGGGCGTTCCGGCACAAGCCTCCGGACGCTGGCCCAGCCTCATCGAAGTGATGTACTTGGAACTGACCGAAAAACGCTGATCTAGTCTTACTTTTTCTCGGGAACCGCGGGAGCGGCGGGCATGGCGGCCGGCGGTTTCTCCTCCAGCTTGAGGACGATGTCCTTCACGACCCCGGCCCGCAGGATCTTGAGCTTGATCTCGGCCCCCCAGCCGAACCCGGCCAGGTAGGTCCGCAGGGCATTGGCATCGCTGTAAGACTTGCCGTCGACCGAGAGGATGACATCGCCCTTCTCGAAGCCTTGGCCGGCCGCGGCGCCGTCGATGGGCTTGGAGGCGACAACTAAGTTGGCCAGTCCCTCGAACGCACTGAATCCCAGGCCGATCGAGGGGTAAGCCGGCCGCTCCTCCTCCTCGATGCCGACGATGTAGTCCGCCAGCGTCCGGGCCACTTTAACCGTGGCTTGCCCCTTCGGCACAGGGACGGCGATCACGGTCTTGAACGGAAGCCGGCTCCTCTCGAAAGCCCGCAGGTTCAGGCCCAGATTGTATATGAGATGCCCCGATCCGACCAGGACAACGACCTTGCGCGCGTCGATCTGATGCGCCTTCACGGCGTTGGCCCCCATGACCTCGTTCCAGGCGGATTGCCCGCGCAGCAAACCTTCGAACATGGCGTTCGAGCCCGTGCCCCGCATCGCCGCCGGCATGCCCTCCTGGGAGAAGATCTTCTGCATCAGCTCGCGGTGCTCGACGTTGCTCAGATCGGGCTTGGGAACGACGGCCTTCTCCTCCTCGTTCAGGGCCTCCCAGCCGCGCATCCGGATCTTGCTGATGATCTCGCGCGGCGCGTTGAGGGCATAGAGGGGCACTCCGCCCGTCTTGATCACATCGAAGATCGGCTTGTAAAAGGCGTAGTTCTGGTTCCAGGTCGTGTACCAGAGGCCTTCCTCTATGAATTGGGCCTCGGTCAGGATGCCCAGGCTCCACTTGCTCAGGACCTCCTGCTGGGTAACCGGATACATCTCCAGCCCGACGGCCAGCCTCCGGTCCTGCTCCCAAAGGGCGGCGATGATCCGGGCCTGGAGCTGGTGCATGGCCAGGGAGTTATGGGTCTCGCCGATATGGACGAAGGGCACCGGCTTCATCTCCCGGATCATCTGTTCGAAGGCCACCGGCTTGCCGGTTTCCATGGACAGGATCTGGCCGACGCCGACTTCCACGGTCTTGTTCTTGAACCGCGGGTCGCCCAGCTGGAGGAGATACGTTGCGTCGGTTTCGTCGGGGCTCTTGGCGGCCGCTGCGGTGACCGGAGCAGCTTGACCGGGAGCCTGCGCGGCCGCCGTGATCGGAACGCCGGCGATCAGCCCGGCCAGGATGGCGAGCATGGAGAGTGTCTTTTTCATGATAGTCCTCCTCGTCTGTCGGTTATCGGACAAGAAGACCGGAAAGAGGAACAGCCTTCAAGGAAGAGGAAAAGGGCCCGAATCACTCCTCTTCCTGGCGGACCCGGCCTTCCTTGACCGCTTCGGCGATGATCTTCTGCTGAAGGTGGGAAGGCACCTCGTCCAGGTGGCTGAACTCCATGGAAAAGGAGCCTCGCCCCCCGGTGATGGAGGTCAGGGTCGGCTCGAAGTCGAGCATCTCCGACATCGGGACCACCGCCTTCAGGATGCGCATGGAGCCCTTCGACTCCATGCCGCTGACCTTGCCGCGGCGGCCGTTGAGGTTGCCCATGATGTCGCCCATGTACTGCTCGGGCGTGTAGACCTCGACGTTCATGACCGGCTCCAGGATGGTCGGCTTGGCCTGCTGCATGGCCAGCTTGAAGGCCTTGTGAGCGGCGATCTTGAAGGCGATGTCCGAGGAATCGACGTCGTGGTAGGACCCGTCGTAGAGGATGATCTTGAAGTCGACCACCGGGTAGCCGGCCAGGACGCCTTTCTTGCGGGCTTCGAGCATTCCCTTTTCGACCGAAGGGATGAAGTTGCGCGGGATGGCCCCGCCGAAGATCTTATCGTCGAACTCGAAGTCCTTGCCGCGCGGCAGGGGCTCCATCTTGATCCAGACGTCGCCGAACTGGCCGCGGCCGCCGGTCTGCTTCTTGTGCCGGCCCTGCACGTCGGCCCGCCCCTTGATCGTCTCCTTGTAAGAGATCTTGGGCGGCTTGAGGTCGACATCGACGTTGTAGCGCTTCTTCAGCTTCTCGGTGATGATGCGGACATGGAGCTCCCCGCTTCCGGAGATGAGGAGCTGAGCGGAATCCGGGTCGCGCTCGAAGCTGACCGTGGGATCCTCCTCCATGATGCGGTGCGAGGCCTGGCTGATCTTGTCCTCGTCGGCCCGCGACTTGGGCTCGATGGCGAAGGAGATGGAAGGCTCGGGAAACTTGATGGCCGGGAACTTGACGGGGCAGCCCTTGGCGGCCAAGGTGTCGCCCGTGGCGGTGACCTTGAGCTTGGCCGTAGCCACGATGTCTCCGGCATGCGCTTGACCGGCCGGAATCTGCTCTTTGCCCTGCAGATAGAACAAGCCGCCCAGTTTCTCGTCGGCCTCCTTGGCCGCGTTGGCCAGGACGGCGTCGGCGCCGGCCCGTCCGGAGAAGACCCGCATCAGGCTGATGCGGCCGGTGTAGGGATCAGACAAAGTCTTGAAGACCAGGGCGGCGAACGGCGCCTCGACCGTGGGCGCGATGGTTCCGTCCTGCCCGCCGGCCGAGACGGCCACGGGGCCTTTCTCGACCGGGGAAGGCATCAGGGCGGCGATCCCGTCCAGGAGCGTCGCCACGCCGATGTTCTGGGCGCCCGAGGCGGCGAAGACCGGATAGATTTGGCGGCTGAGGATGGCCTTCTTCAGGCCGGCCGAGACTTCGCCCGGAGCCAGCTCGCCGCTTTCCAGGTACTTCTCCATCAGCTTCTCGTCGCTCTCAGCGATCATCTCGATCAGCTCGCGCCGGCGGCGGTCGGCTTCGTCCTTGACCTCGGCCGGGATCGGGCCTTCGGCCAGCTTGCCGCTCTCGTCTCTCTCGTAGAGGAAGGCCTTCTCGGAGACCAGGTCGACGACGCCGCGAAAGCTCTTCTCCTCCCCGATCGGGATCTGGACCGGGACAGCCTGGCGGCCGAAGAACTGCTGGATGGACTCGACGGTTCGGCCGAAATGGGCGTTCTCGCGGTCCATCTTGTTGACCACGATTAGCCGGGGCAGGGCGAATTCCTCGAGCATCTCCCAGACCTTCTCCGTCCCCACCTCGACTCCGGCCACGGCGTCGACCAGAACGGCGGCCCCATCGACCGCGTGCAGCGAGGCCCGGGTGTCCCAGAGGAAGTTGCTGTAGCCGGGAGTGTCGATCAGGTTGATCTTGTCGTCCTTCCACTCCACGAAACAGGCGGCCGAGCTGATGGAGATCTTGCGCTCGATTTCCTCGGGCTCGAAGTCGGTTACGGTATTGCCTTTGTCGACTTTGGTCAGGCGGCTGGTCACGCCGGCATCGAAGAGGGCTGCGGCCGCCAGCGTCGTCTTGCCGCAGGAGCCGTGCCCGGTTAGGGCGACGTTCCGGATGTTGTCGGCGGCGTAGTCTTTCATGAGAAGGACCTCCAGGCTATTCCGGGGCGACGGCTATGGGCCGGCGCCTTTTCGGGCAAAAGTGAAGGCTATCTTACACTATTCGGGGCGTTCGCCTCAAGGAGAACAACGCCCCCTCTCCCCCGTCCGGAACTCAGCCGCGGGGCGGGGCCGGCCGAACGGCGGCGGAGCCAAGGTCTTTTCGTCGCCACCGGCTCCCCCAACCGTTGATGTAAAAGCACTCCTTCCCGGGACGGGATGAAGCGAGGCGCCTGGCCGCCCGGTAGACGGCCGCCGCGTCCAGGGAGGGGCTTCGATCGATGCCGGGGATCCTTTGATCGGCCTTGATCTCCAAGAGCCGGCTTTGAAAGATCAAAATTTTGTTCCCGGAAGGGTTCCCAACCGCCCAGACCGGCCTCGGCGGAGCTTCCTCCTCACCCCTCATTCGTTCGAAGAAGATCTCCGGCAGGGGATCATAGAGGGAAGGTCCTACCGCATAGAGAAACCGAGAGAGAGCNNACCGCGGCCGAGGCGATCCCCAGGACCGCCGCCAGGGCGACGCCGATGGCCGGGAGAGGGGGCGGCCTGCGCCGCCATCCGGCCGCGGCCCGGACCGCAGCCGCGAAGAAGAAGCCCGAGTACCAGATCGCATAGCGCGTCACGTGGACGGTCCCGCCATGATTCATATTGCCGGTCCGCGATTGGCTCCAGAGGAGAACCGGGACGGCTAGGAGGGCGAAGAGGAAGAGGTCGGATTTCGCCGTCCGACGCCATCTCCCGGCCGCGAAGGCCACAACCCAAGCCGCCGCCAGAAGGCCCAGCGGCCAGTTGGAGAAGAGTCCGATGTCGGGATCGATCAGGATGGAAAGCATCTTCTTGGCCGCCAGCGGATCCCGGCCCAGGCTGGCTTGCCCGGTCGTCAGGATCGGATTGAAGACGCCGTGCCGGAGTCCATAGTAGACCGGCGGAAGCAGAATGAGGGCCAGGGCGGCCAGCCAGGCCGGCCAGCCCCTGCGGAAGGCGTCCCGCCGCCGCCGCAGCAGGCCCAGTCCGAAAGCCAGGCCCGTCAGGGCCGCGAAGGGTGGGTTCTGGGTCGCGGCCAGAGCGAAAGCCAGACCGGACCCGGCCTGGCGGCCGGCCATGAGCAGTCCCGTTCCGACAATCGCCAGAATTCCGGTGAAGAACTCGACCTGAACCTTGTCGGAGAACCACAGGAGCGGGGAAAACACGATCATCAGGGCCAAGGCCAAGCCGCCCGGCGGGCCGAGAGCGCGGCGCAGGATGAGGAAAGCCGCCAGGACAAGGAGGAGATGAAGAAGCCGGAAAGCCGCGTCCGGCGGCGCATGGACGAGCCGGAGGACCGGATCGAACGGCGCGGCCAGAGCGGAATAGGCCCAGAAATGGGGTCCGTCGATCTCCGTATCGCTTCGGACCAGGCAGGGAATGTTCCTGCGGAACCATTCGAAAAGCGGCAGCTCCGGCTGGTAGGGATTGCGCCCCAGGATGCGGTCCACCTCGGCGCAGGACTCGGCGGTCATGGCCGTCGTCCCATGCCTGGCGATTCCGATCATCAGGGCGAAATACTCCTGCCCGTCCCCCACGATGCGGCCGGTACCCGGAGCGCGCATCGCCAGGACGAGCCAGACGGCCAGGAGACCGATGGCGCAGCGGTCCGTACCCGTGCGCAATCCCGGCAGGACGGCGGCGGCCCGCGACAGACGCATGAGCCGTGGCGCCCACCGGGCCCGCAGGCGCATGGCGATCCGGCCGATGATCGGGGCCGCCGCGCCGCCGAGATCCAACGCGGCGATGGCCGCCGCCAGGGCCAGGAGCGATCCGGTCGAGACAAGGATTTTGTAGCGAGAGACCAGAGGAACGGCCAGGACCATGCCCGGAACCGCCGCAAGGGGCCAGCGGAGCGCCCATGCGATGCGGCCCGGCCGGCTGAGCCGGCGCTTCGAGGAGATCAGCCCCAGCAACAACAAAACCACTCCCAGCCAAGCCGCGGCGATCAGACGGAGCCGGGAGGCGCTCCACAGGACGGCTTGGGAGTAGGTGTTCGGTTTCGGGAAGACGACGGCCTTGGGAAACCCGGAAGAATATCCGGAGACATTTCTGAGGCGGAGCCGGGAGACGGCAAACGCGGTCGAAGAAGATACGGACAAGACATTTCGTCCCGGTCGGATCGCGCCCCCGGACAGCTCCACGCGGTTCCGCCTCCGGGGAGCGCCGATCCTGGCCGCTGCGCGATCATTGATTTCCAGGTCCAAAGGACTGACGGGATCGGTGGGTCCCATCAACTCGATCTCCGCCGTCCAGAGCCCGCCGGCAGGCTCTCCCGACCATTCAAAGGCCGCCTCCCAGCGCATGATCGCCCGCGCCTGGCCTTTGAAGAGAAAGGACCGGAGGGGAAAGCTGAGATAGCATGCGGACAGAAGGGCCAGAACGAAGAGAGCGGACGGACCAGCCGCCGCGGCCCATCGCGCAGCATGAAGTCGCCCGGGCCTCGGGACGGTCAATCGATGCCTCCCCCCGATCGGATGGATCCGATCGCCGCGGGGAATAGTAGCGGGCGCTGAATGACCTGTCAACGACCCGTAAGGATCTCCGATCCGCCGCGGAGGGCTTTCAAGACCAAGGCCAGATCTCGGGCCAACGGAGCCCGGAACTCCACCCAAGCCTCCGTGGCCGGGTGTCGGAAGCCCAAGAGACGGGCATGGAGGAAGAGGCGGGGAAATCGGGGCTGGTCCTTCTGGCCGCCATAGCGGCGGTCGCCCGCGATCGGGTGGCCGGCCGTGGAGAGGTGGACCCGTATCTGATGGGTGCGGCCGGTATGGGGGTGGACTTCCAACAGGTCGAGCTTGCCGAAGCTTCGGATGACCCGGTAATCCGTGATCGCCACCCGCGGATGCCGGGTCTTGATCGAATACAGGTGCCCGTCCGTCACGTGGCGGCCGATCGGCCAGTCCAGAGTCCCCTCCTTCTTGTGCATCGGCACCCGGACCAGGGCCCAATAGACCTTCTTGACCTCCCGCGCTTTGAATTGGCGCTTGAGCTCGGCCATGGCCCTCGGCGAGCGGGCGATCACGATGACCCCGGACGTATCGCCGTCGAGCCGGTGGACGATGCCCCAGCGGTCCTGCTCGCCCAGTCCCTCGACCTCGGGGAAGCGGTGGAGCAGGGCGTTGACCAGGGTTCCCGTCCGGTTGCCCGCCCCCGGATGGACCACCAGACCGCTGGGCTTGTCGATCACGGCCAGATCCGGGTCCTCATAGAGGATGCGCAGCGGGATCGGCTCCGGCATGGCCGGGGAGGTCACGGGGATCTCGATGTCCGCCTCGACCACGTCGCCGGCCTTCAGTTTGAGACTCGGCTTGCGATTCTCGCCGTTGACCAGGACCTGACCCTTGTCGACGAAGTGCTGGAAGCGCGAGCGGGTGAAATCCGGCAGCTGTCGGGCCAGGAAGACGTCCAGGCGCACGCCCTTGCCGGCTCCGGGCCGGACGAGGAAGGTGGTCTTGGTCACGGTTCGGCGCGGCTCCGCTTGGCGAAGATGCGGAGCATCAGCAGGGCCGCGGCCAGGCTGACGACGCAGGCCAGCTGGGGCCAAGTGACGCTCAGCAGGGGCGTCGGCCCTTGCAGGACGAAAGCCCGGTCGGGATGATCGCCCCGGAAGAACTCCGTGAAGTAGCGGATGATGGAGTAGTTCAGGATGTAGAGGGAGAAGACCTGCCCGTCGAAGCGCTTCTTGCGCAGGACCAAGAACAGAATCAGGGCATTGAGGAAGTTGAGGGCCGATTCGTACAACTGGACGGGATGAAGCGGCGTGGCGAGGGGAATGCCGGTCAGATTGTGGGCGTATTCCGAGTGGAAGGTCGCCTTCCAGGGCAGGGCGCATTCCGTGCCATAGCAGCAGCCCGCCAGGAAGCAGCCGATGCGGCCGATGCCGTGGCCCAGGGCCAGAGCCGGCACGACGATGTCGCTGATCTTCCAAGTCGGCATCTTGTGGCGCTGGAAGTACCACAGGGCGAACAGGACGCCGAAGGCCAGCCCGCCCTGAAAGACCCCACCGGTGCGGGCCACCCAGATGAGCTCCTTGGGGTTCTTGAAGTAGTAGCCGGCGTTGCCGACGAAGAGGGTGAGCTTGGCCCCGACCAGGGCCACGATCATGATGTAGAAGGCGGCGTCCAGCAGGCGGGCCGCGTCCAGCCCCTGCCTCTTGGCCTGCCGGTAGATAAACCACAAGGCCAGGGCGACACCCAGGGCCATCATGAAGCCGTAGGAGTGGATGGTCAGCGGGCCGAGCTTGAAGAGAATGGGATTCACGCGGGTTTCCTCCTGATGAAGACGGCCAAGACAAGGAGCACGGCGCCGATCGTGATGCAGGAATCGGCGACATTGAAGGTGGGCCAGTAGAACCGCCCCACGTGCATCTCCAGGAAGTCGACGACATAGCCGCGGACGGCCCGGTCGATGAGATTGCCCAGCGCGCCCGTCATGATGAAGGCGAAGGCCGTCCGGACGAGCTTCTCGGAGGCGGGTGTCTTGAGGAAATAGGCCCCGATCAGGAGCATCGACGCGAAGGCCAGCAGGCCGAGGGCCACCGGGACCAGCCGGCTGCCGGAAGCGTTGAAGATGCCCAGGATGGCGCCCTTGTTGCGGATGGGGGCGATGGCGAAGAAGCCCTTGATCAGGGGCACGGACTGGTGCAGGCCGACCTTGGCCTCGACCAGGGCCTTGGAGACTTGGTCCAGCCCGACAAGGATCAGGGCCAGGGCCAGATAAGGCGCGTTCTTGCGCATCAGGCCCTCCCGGAAACGACGTCGTCGCAGCGGCGGCAGAAGTCCGGATGCTCGGAGCTCGTCCCGACATAAGTCGAATAGGTCCAGCAGCGGGAGCATTTCTTCCCCGCCGCGGGCTCGACCCGGATGCCGGGAGCTTCCCCGGAACCGGGCTCGACGACGACCTCTGAGACGATGAGCAGCGAGGCCAGATCGTCCTTGCGGCGGTCGATCAGCGCGGCCATGGCCGTCGGCACCGCCAGCCGAACCCGAGCCTCCAGGGCGTTGCCGATCTCCTTGCGCTCGCGGGCGTTCTCCAGCTCCTTGAGGACCGCCTCACGGACTTTGAGAAGCTCCTCCCATTCGGCCGCCTCGGCCTCCCTCATCCACTCCTCCTTCAGCTCCGGGAACAACCGCAAGTGGATGGAGTCCTCGCGGCCGGCGAAGGCAGGCACGACATCCCAGGCCTCCTCGGCCGTGAAGGGCAGGATCGGAGCCATCAGCGTCAGGCTGTCGCGGAGGATGCGGAACAGGGCCGTCTGGGCCGAGCGCCGCAGCCGGGAGGCCTTGGACGAACAGTACAGCCGGTCCTTGAGGACGTCCAGGTAGAAGGCGCTCAGGTCGACGGTGAAGAACTGCGAGAGGGCGTGGTAGACGACGTGAAATTCGTAGTCCTCATAGCCCTGGCGCATGCGGCGGCCGACCTCGGTGAAGCGCAGGAGGGCCCAGCGGTCCAGAGTCTCCATCCCGGAGGCCGGAAGAGCGTCGCGGTCGGGGTCGAAGTCGTAGAGGTTGCCCAGCAGGAAGCGCCAGGTATTGCGGATCTTGCGGTAGGCCTCGACGATCCGCTGCTCGATCTCCGTCCCGTAGGGGGCGTCTTCCTTATAGTTGAGCATGGCCACCCACAGGCGCAGGATCTCGGCCCCGCCGCGAGCGATGACCGTCTCGGGCTCGATGACGTTGCCGGCGGACTTGGACATGGCCCGCCCCTTGTCGTCGAGGACGAAGCCGCAGGTGATGCAGGAGCGGTAGGGGGAGCCGCCTTTGGCCCCGACGCCGATGACCAGCGAGCTGTTGAACCAGCCGCGGTGCTGGTCGTGGCCCTCGATGTAGACGTCAGCCGGCCAGGGAAGCTCCGCGCGCCGGCCCAGCACGTTATGGCTGGCCCCGGACTCGAACCAGACATCCAGGATATTGTTCTCTTTTTCCAGGTCCGGCGAGCCGCACTTGGGACAGACCGTGCCGGGCGGCAGGAGCTCGGCGGCGCCTTTCTCGAACCAGACGTTGGATCCTCCGGCCTCGTACAGATCGGCTACGTGGCGGACGATCTTCTCGTCGGCCACGACCTGCCCGCAGGCCCGGCACTCGAAGGCCGGGATGGGCACTCCCCAGGACCGCTGGCGGGAGATGCACCAGTCCGGACGGCCGGCCATCATGGACGACATCCGCTCCTCGCTCCAGGCGGGCACCCAGGCGACGGTCTTGATGGCCTCCATGGCTTTGGCCCGCAGGCCGCCCGCGTCCATGGAGATGAACCACTGGGCCGTAGCCCGGAAGATGACCGGGTTCTTGCACCGCCAGCAGTGCGGGTAGGAGTGGGTGATCTCGCATTGGTGCAGAAGCGAGCCTTCCCGGCGCATGTCCTCGTTGATGACCCGGTTGGCCTTGAACACGTTCAGCCCGGCGTACCTGGCAACCTCCGGCAGGAAGCGGCCCTCGTCGTCCAGCGGGGCATAGGCGTCCAGGCCATAGGCCTGGCCGGTCCGGAAGTCGTCCTGGCCGTGGCCCGGGGCGGTATGGACGGCTCCCGTTCCGTCCTCCAGGCTGACGTACTCGGCCAGGACGAGGAGGGAGTCCCGATCGATGAACGGGTGGCGGGCCTTGCGGTTCTCCAGGACCCGGCCCGGGAAGACCGCCAGGACCTTGGGATCCGCGAGCCCGCAGATCTCGGCCACCACGGGCATCAGCCGGTGGGCCGTGATGAAGACCTCCCCGCCCGACTCCCAAGCGGCGTAGTCGTGCTCAGGATGGAAGGCGATGGCCAGGTTGGACGGCAGGGTCCAGGGAGTGGTCGTCCAGATTATGATCGAGACCTTGCGTCCGCTTAGCGCCGGGGCGATGTCAGACAGGTCTGAAGCAACCGGGAATTTGACGTAGATGGAGGGCGAGGTCTTGTCCTTGTAGATGATCTCCGCCTCGGCCAGGGCCGTCTTGCAGACCGGGCACCAGTGGACGGCCCGCTTGCCCTTGAAGACGTTCCCGGAGGCGAAGAAGGCGGCCAGGTGGCGGATGACCTCGGCTTCATAGCGCGGGTCCATGGTCATGTAGGGCTCGTCCCACTCGCCGAGGACGCCCAGCCGCTTGAACGAGGTCCGTTGGATGTCCAGGTACTTCATGGCGTAGGCCCGGCACTCCTCCCGGACCTGGATGAGCGAGAGGCTTTTCTTCCGCTCGCCCAGCAGCTTGTCGACGTGGATCTCGATCGGCAGGCCGTGGCAGTCCCAGCCGGGCAGATAGGGCGCCCGGAACCCCATCATGGTCTTGGACTTGACGATGAAGTCCTTGAGGATTTTGTTGAGGGCCGTGCCCAGGTGGATATTGCCGTTGGCATAGGGGGGCCCGTCGTGCAGGACGAAGGGGGGAGCCCCCGTTCGGGCGGCCTGGACCTTCCCATAAAGGCCGATCTCCTCCCATCGCTTGAGGAGCTCAGGCTCCTTCTGGGCCAGCTTGGCCTTCATGGCGAAGGTCGTCTGGGGCAGGTTGAGCGTGCTTTTGACATCCGGTCGGTCGGCCATGGGGGTTCTCTCCGGCTGAAAATGGACGGCCCATTATAGAACAAGCCTCCCTTGGAGGCCATCAAAAAATGGGCTCATCGCCAGATTTCGAGGGAGCGCTTCGGGGTACACCCTCGAGGGCGAGGGTGCCAGGCCCGCGATCCGTTCACGACTTGCTGTAGACGGT
>DFYJ01000002.1:17653-33672 GCA_002383325.1 Candidatus Aminicenantes bacterium UBA4085 | reverse complement strand
CGGGCATGGGCATGCCGCGGCAGATGATGCGGCGCACGGACAAGAAGGTCACCCACGTCATTCCCTATTGGGCCGATTACTTCATCAAGAGGTCCGTTCCGCTGCCGGCCGGCTACATCCTGACCCTGCCGTCCAAGGAGGTCGTGGACAAGCTTCTCCTGCACGGTCTACTGGTCGAGCGCCTGACGGAACCGATCAAGCTCGAGGTCACGGTCTTCAAGCTCAGGGAGATCAAGGGCGCGGAGCGAATCTACCAGGGCCACCGCATCAATACGGTCAAGGGCGAGTACGCCGTCGAGGAGCGGACCTTCCCGGCCGGCACATGCTACATCAGCATGGCCCAGCCGCTGGCCACCGTAGCCGCCTACCTTCTGGAGCCGGAGTCCGACGACGGTCTGCTGGCCTGGAACTATTTCGACCGCGAGATCGTGCCGCAGTGGAGCCGGGAGCTGGCCGCCTATCCCGTCTTCAAGCTGATGAAGCCGGCGGTGCTGGCCAAACAGACCGTCCGCTAGGCGTGGAACAGAATTCCGGCCGAGCGAAGGCTCCGCCCGTTCCGGTCGATTTTTCCTCCCGCCTATTGAACTTTTTCGGAGATGAAGCGGGCGAGATTGTAGACCGCGTTATTGAAGCGTCCTTCGAAGGTGTATTGGGAGTAGGCCGTCCCGGCCTGGGTGGTAAGACTGATCTTGGACACCGCCAGCTCCTGCCCCGATGCCGCATCGATGAAGTGAACGGTGGCATCGAGCGAATCGGAGCCCGCCGACGCTCCGAACATGATCTGGGCCGCCGAGCTCGTCCGCTGATTGTAGCTGATGTCCGAGAAGACCACGATCAAGCCTTCCTTCTTCGGCGGCTCGGACTTCGAGGCCGCGCCGAGAACGGTTTTCCCGGGAAGGAGTTCCTTGAGGTATTGCGGAAAGGCCTTTTGATTGACTTCCTTGATGAGCTCCATCCACTTGCCGGTTTCCTGACCTTCGAAGCCGTAGAGCTTGGCCTTGTCCTCCCCGAAATCGATCCAGCCGAAGCTCAGCGTGGCGAAGGAATTCAAGGCTGCGCTCGGGGGCGTTTCTTGGATGAGGGTGTAGTAGCTGGTGCATCCAGCCCCCAACAGCGCCAAGCCCAGGACCAGGACCGCGATCCTCTTGTTCATGGTTTCCTCCTCGGGAGAGAGGCTTGCGCCGCCCACTCCCCAGCGTTGAAACCAAGATATTCCCCCCGCCGGACCATGTCAACGTCGGGGGAGGATCGCCTTATTTCTTCTTACGCTTGGCGGCAACCAGGTATTTGCCGCAGTTCTCGCAGACGTAGATGTCGTTGCTGCCCTCGATGGCCGAGCTCATCTCGGTCGAGACGCTGATGTAGCAGCCCTGGCAAACGCCCTCGTCCACCTCGGCCACGGCGAAGCCGTAGCGCTCGATGAGCTTGTCGAAGCGGACGAGCAGGGCTTCGTCCAACTCCTCGCGGATCAGGGCGGCTTGGCCGGACAGGGTTTTGGCCTGGGCCTTGGCCGCCTTGCGCTTCTTCATCTCGATTTCCTGCAGCTTCTTCAGCAGCCCGGCCCGGCTGACGATCTTGTCCTCCTGGGGCAGGCGCAGCTCGATCTCGGACAGGGCCGCGTAGAGATCGTTCTTGTCGGCGGCCTTGAAGATCCGCTCGCGGAACTCGGGCTTGCGCAGGAAGTTGGCCAAGCCGGCGAAGAGATGGTTGAACAGGCCGGGCAGGCTGGGATTCCAGATGATCAGGATGATCAGGTGGACTTTCTTCTTGTCCCCGGCCTCGAAGTCCAGTCCCGCCGCGGATCGGCCGGCGGCGATGGCCATATCGCCGCCGGTGTCGACCCGGGCGTGCGGGACGGCGATGCCGTCGCCCAGCGCTGTCGAGAGGAGGTTCTCGCGATCGATCAGCCGGGTCAGCAGAACCTTCTTGTTGGCGATGAGCTTCTGCTTGGAAAGGACATCGAGGAGCTCCTCGATGGCTTGGACCTTGTCCTTGGATTTGAGGTCGTGGATGACTTGGGCGGGCTTGAGATAATCCGAAAAGTGGGAGATCTCCGAGGCGTCTTTTCTGTCCATGAATGCTCCGTGGCTCCCTATATTACAGGCCCGGGGCCCCCGGGTCAACCGATGACCGGCGGGTGAAGAGGCGGATGGGTCTCAAGTTGAGCGTTGGCCCCATGATGGGACCCATGCCCGCCGATTTCCTATTTGTTCACCAGCGCCTTGATCCGCGGCTGGTCGGGCATGATCTCCAGCGACTTCCTCCAGGCGGCGGCCGCGGCGGCCTTTTCACCAAGATCGGCGTGGCCTTGGCCCAGCAGGTTCAAGATCTCGACCACGTTGCCGCGCAGCGACAGCGCCCGCTTGAGCCACGCTACCGCTTCCCTCGGCTGGCCCGCCGCGTAAAAGGCGCGGCCCAGCGTCTCGAACAGGTCGAAGCCCGCCTCCTTGGCCTCGGCATGAGGCAGGAGGACGTCTCGCGCCTTGGCCGCGCCGCCGGCCGTCAGCAGCGCCTTGGCATAGCCGAGCGCGTAGCCGGCGTTCTCCGGCTTCGCCGCCGCGGCCTTGGCCAGCGACAGCACCGCCCCGTCGGTCCGGCCGATGTTCAAAGCCTGCATCCCCAGGGCATAGTCGATCTCCGGATCATCCGCAGCCGGCAGCGGCTGGGCCGAAACCCAGAGTCCCCGTACGCGATCCGTGGTCAGACGCAGGTCCGTCTGGGAGGCCATGATCTCCCGGCCTTCAGGGTCCAGGAGGCCGGCCCGCATGGTGTAAGTCGCAGCGGCCAGCTTGTCGGCCGCAATCTCCTCCAGAACGACCCCCGGTTCCGAGTAGTCCTTAAGAGCCCGCTCGACGCTCCACAGCGGCACTCCGTCCCCGGTCAGGATGAAGCGCAGGCGGCCCCTCTCCCGCAGGTCCTCCTTCAGGCCGCGAATCTGCAGGAAGGCATGGAATCTCGACTTCTCCGGAAAGACGTTGTTGACCGAGGGATAGATCTGGACCCGACCGACTTGGAAGGAGCGCATGGCCCCCCCGGCCGAAGCCTCACGGAAGACCTGGCGGGCCAGGATGAGCGGGCTCAAGGCCGTTCCGCCGGGCTCCGGCACTTCGACCGCTTTCTCCACCGTGGTGAACTCCTTGGTCACCAGATTCTCCAGGAGCAGCGACATCGTCCACCGGCCCGGCAGGACGGGCACGGCGTCGTAGAGCTGGAAGGAGCTTTCGCGCAGCCGCTTCAGCTCCTCGGGTCGCAGATCGACGGAGACGGACCTCTCCCGCTGGAAGACCGTCCGCCCCGAAACGTCCGACAGCCGCAGCGTCGTCCGCAGATCGGTCAGATAGCGGTCCCCGAAGCGTTCCATCGAGATCGTCTCGGGGGCCAGGACGAAGTGGAGGAACGAAACGCCGCCCGGTCCTTCCAGCACGGCGACCGCCGTGCGGTTGCCGATGAGCTTGACCGAGTAGCTGACTTCGACGACCGGCTTGTGCTCCAGAATGGCCAGGGCATAGTCGTCCTTGACCAACCGCTGCGGCGTCGCTTGGACCTCCGCCAGCATGATGGCGGCCTGTTGGCGCAGCACCCCCCTCTCGTAGCCCAAGGTCATGCCGATGACGTCAAGGAGCATGCGATCCCGAAGAACCAGAATCGCCCCCGCATCCCACTCGTCCCAGTCCAGGGGATGCTCTTCCGTCACAGCCGCCCGGCGGGGCGTCTGGACAAGATCCTTGGGCGAGTTGACGGCCGGGTTGTAGATGACGTAATCGCCGCCCCCGCCTCGTTGATAGAACAGGATTTTGACAAGGGAGCGCTGGCCGAGTCCGGCTCGGCCCCCCAGCGTCCACAGCTCCATGGGCACCGCCTCGGAGGACATGAAGGTTTGGACGTCGATCGGCGGGCCGAGGGCGATGTAGATCCGGCCGCGCTCGGTCTTGCGGCCCTGGAACGGGACGCCGCGCGAGAAGGTCTTGTCGGCGAAAGCCAGCCGGCGATAGTGCTCGTCCCTGAACTCGTTGCGGTCCGTGCCGGGGGTCGGGTCGCGCTGCCGCCAGAACTCCTCGATCAGGGCCTCGCGGTCGGCGTCCGACTCCAGCTTCTTGAACACATCGCGCTCGACGGGGGTGATGATGTGGGCGACATCGTCCTCGAGCCAGGCCTTGTGCTTGGCTGAGAGCGCCGTCTTCTGCGAAGGGCCGGCCGCGGCAGCGGAAGCCAGGGCCAGGACGGCGAGGCAGGTCGTCTTGATGATTCTCATGTCCCCGTCCTCAGAAGCGGATCCGCAGGCCCGCGTGCAAGCTCAAGCCCGTCAAGTCGAGGACCGCTTCGCCGGCCCCCGCGCCGGGGCTCTGCGGAGACACGACCAAGACCGGCAGCGAATTCCGGGTCGTCGAGTACAAGCGTCCCTGGATTTCAGGGCCGTTGACTTCATGGACGTTGGTGATCCATTCGTAGGCCTTTTCCGTTCCCTCCCATCCGGCGGGCCTGGCGAATCGGTAGGTCGCCTGAAGAACGATCGCGGACCGCGCGTTCAGGCGGACGTCGAGATCCAGGGCCGCGAATGCGCCCCAGAAGGTCCGCCGGGCCTTGATGGAATAGGACTCGTCGCGGGTCGTCCCCTGGTCCGCGACGAAGGCATAGCTGACGTTCTGATTGTATTGGAAGGAGGAGAAGAAAAGGGCCGGGCCGGCCGACAGCAAAAGCTCTATCGGACCGCCGGCCAGGATCCCGCAGCGGAGGACGGGGCGCACGGCGAAAGTCCGCAGGATGGGCGTGGAGCTGGCGCCCAGGGTATGGGAGCCCTCCTGGAACTCGAATTCGTTGAAGCGCTGGGCCAGGGAATACTCGCCGATCAAGCCTGCGGCCCAGCGGGGATGAAAGCGCCAGAGGACGGCCGCCTCCAGCTCCATGCCGCCGTTCAGAGCGTGGCGATAGTCTCTCGAGATGGTGTAGCCGAGGCCGATCATCCGGGCTCTGAGCTCGTCGTAGAGGCCCCGGGTGCCGGCGTCGAGATCACCGCCCCCGAACAGGACGTAGCCCCCCGCCAGAGTGATCTCCAACCCGGTTCGCGAGGCGGCTTCCGATCCGCTCCAGAAGTCGCCGCTGACCTTGACCTTTTCCTCGAGCACCTCGACGTCGGCGGCGGCGATATAGCCGACCAGGGAGATGGCTTCCTTGCCGAGCTCGGGCACGATGCGGTACCAGGCGCCTTCCGCTTCGTAGGACATCACAACCGTGCCGCGCTTGAGAGCGGCGACGGCCGGGCTGGCCGCGTCGGCCGCCAGCCGAACCGGCGCGCTCTCGGCTTTGACCCTGAGCTTGCGCTCGACGGTTTGGGAGTCGCCGGACGCCCAACCAGGAGGCGCGGCCGCAAGGAACGCCGCCAAGGCAAGGAACAGGGTGATCGGCAAACGGAAAGATCGGAAGACAGGCCGACGTTTCATCATGGAGCTAACCTCCCCCGAGAGCGGCCTGCCTTTCGGATGATTCATATCACGGCCGTCGATACGCGTCAACGACAGCGGCCACTTCCGGGCCCTTTTCGTCAACGCAAGGCGCCTAATCTTAAATCTTAAGACCTGACCCCTATGTCCTTCGGGCCAGGCGGAAGGTTTCGGCGATGCCCTTGACCGAGACGGCCCGCGAGGCCAGGGCCGCCCCCGCCTCGGTCGCCGCGAAGGCGCCCACGCCCGCGATCAGGGCCTTGAAGGCCGCGGCGGCGAAGACATCACCGCAGCCGGTCGTATCCACCGCCTCCTGGGCCTGCGGGGACGGGATCATCCGGATCTCCCCCGGGGTCAGGACCAGCACCCCTTCCTTGCCCATGGTCACAAACATAGCCCGCACCCCCAGCCCGAAAGCCTCGCCGGCCAGGGACTCGATCTCGTCCCGCTCCGGCCAGCGCTCGGGCCGCCCCAGCATGCAGGCCGCCTCCTGCCGGTTGGCCTGCAAATAGTCGGCCCCACGGACCCAGTCCCGCCACTCGGGGATGGCCACATAATCCCGATGGGCCCCGACGATCTTGGCCAGGGAGTGGGAATGGATGTCGATCCAGACGGGGCAGACTGCGGCGGCCCGGATCGTCCGCCAGTCCTCGAGCCGCAGGTCGAAGCCGGAGTTGAAGACGAGAAGCAGTCCGTCCAGGCCGGCCAAGCCGGGCAGGACGGACCCCGGGTCGAGCGGCGGCACCGCCGAGCGCAGGACCTCCTCGCGCTCCTTGAGCGCCTCGCCGTAGCGGAGCTCGACGACGTTGCCGGGGCCCGGGACGTAGCGCAGTCCGCCGCGTCGCAGGGTCGGCCAGGGAGCGATGAGGTCCTCGACTCCGGTTCGCAGATCCTCGCCGCAGGCCGTGAACAAGCGGACCCCATCGCCCCGCCCGCACCAGACCGCGGCCTGGTAGAGGACGCCGCCGATCATGCCGAAGGAGCGGCCATCGTCGTAGACGATGCGGTCGGAGGTGATGGTCCCGATGAGCCCGAATTCGGTCATGGCGCGAGGCTCCATGGTATGCGAGCCGGGGGGCGATTGCAAGGCGGCTCGGCGCACCGGCCCCCGGCTATTCCCAAGCGCCCGCCCCTCTGCTACCATGGGCGCGAGGAGACGGCACATGGGCATCCTGCGAAGAATCCTGGGCTCGGTGTTCGTAATCATCGCCTTCATCGGAGGCTGGCAGGCCCGCGGCTGGATACGCCCGGCCGGCAAACCCGCCGCGGCGGCGGCCCAAGCCGTCTCGCCCGTCCTCCTCCCCGGCGTGCCCGATGTCCGTCAATCCACGATCTATTCCTGCGGCGCCTCCGCCCTGCAGGCCGTTCTCCAATACTACGGCATCGAGGCGCGCGAGGACGCCCTGATGAAGGAATGCCGCACGACGGCCGCCCTCGGCACCCAGCCCGAGCCGATGATGAAGGCAGCCCGAGCCCGGGGACTGCAGGCCACCCTGAAAGAGGGACTGACCCTAAACTCCCTGGAATCCGCGCTGTGGCGGAAGATCCCGGTCATCTGCGCCATCCAAGCCTGGGCCGAAGCGGACAAGCCCGGCTTTTCCTGGGCCAAAGCCTGGGAGGACGGCCACTACGTCATCATCATCGGCATCGACGACAAGTACGTCTATGTCGAGGACCCGTCGCTGCTGGGATCGCGCGGCACCATCCCGCGGACGGAGTTCCTGGAGCGCTGGCACGATTACGAGGGCAAGCCGCCCTTCGACAAGACCGACCGGGCCTACCGGGCCATGGGCATTTTCATCGAGGGCCCCGCACCCGCTCCGCCGGTGGCTTTCACCGCGGTGGAATGATTGCGGAATTATCGTATCGGGAAGTGGTGAGGGGTGCGCTCCTCGCTGCGATCCGTGGCCGGCGGGGGCTCGGGTGAGAACGACGAGATCTCCTCCCGCAGCTCCGGCGTCATCTTGATGTCCGCCGCGGCCAGGGCAGATCGCAGCTGGCCGACGTCCCGGGCCCCGATGATGGGCGCCGTCACCGCCGGATGGCTTCCCGCCCAGGCGATGGCCAGCGAAGCCGGGTGGACGCCCAGCCGGGCAGCCGCGGCGGCCAGACTGTCAGCCGTCTCCAGCATCCAATTTTCTCCGTAGCGCACCTGGTAGATCTTGTGCTCAGTCATTCGCCCTTCGGCCGGTCTCTTCCCAATCCCGTATTTACCGCTCAGGAGGCCGCCGGCCAGCGGGCTGTAGGTGATGACGCCCAGCCCCTCGGCCAGGGCCATGGGCAGGATCTCGGCTTCGGCCTGCCGCTTGAGCAGATTGTACATCGGCTGCAGAACCATCAGGGGGGCCCAGCCGCGCAGGGCCGCGAGGCCCAGGGCCTTTTCAACCTGCCAGGCGGCGAAGTTGCTGGCCGCGGGGTAGAGGATCTTGCCTTGGCGGATCAGGTCGTCCAGACCGCGCAGGGTCTCCTCGAGCGGCGTGCGCTCGTCGAAGCGGTGGATGAAATAGACGTCGATCCGGTCCGTGTCCAGACGCCGCAGGCTGCCCTCGACGGCCCGGGCCAGATGAAGGCGGGAGGCGCCGCCCGTGTTGGGGCCCTCCCCGGTCGGGAAATAAAACTTGCTGGTGATGACCACGTCCTCGCGGCCGTCGCGGAGGAGCCGGCCGAGGATGGTCTCCGACGCTCCGCCGGCGTAGAGATCGGCGCAATCAAAGAAGTTGATCCCGGCCTCGCGGCAGGCCCGGAAGATAGCCTCCGACTCCGCCTCGCCGGCTTCCTTGCCGAAGGTCATCGTCCCGAAGCACAGGGACGAGACCCGCACGCCCGTCCGACCCAGGAAGCGATACTCCATCGGACCGGGGCTCCGGGCTATTCCACGTTGGTCATGACGTTCAGGCCGAGCGATTTGGCGCTCTTGCCCAGCGTCACATTGACCATGGTCGTGCCCTTCTTGGCCTGCGTGATGGCGCCGTCATCGACCGCCATGCTCAGGACGATCTCCCACCCGCCGGACTTGAGCTTCTCGACGTACTTGGCGTAGTCCGCCTCCTCGACTCCGTCGAAGCCGATCGTCCAGCTCTTGCCTTGGCCCTGGGTGCCCCGAAGGGCGGCCGTCACCTTCCCGCCCTCGAACTTGGGGACATCGCCCGGGACGTCCTCGGGCCACTTGTTGCCCCCCGACGAGAATTCGGCCGTGCCGTCGTCCGACTTGACCGTCATCTTGCCGTCTTCGACCGAGAAGTCGGCCTTCCCCTCGTCCGTCTTGATCGACATCTTGCCGCCCTTGAGGTCGATGTCGGCCTTGCCGCCTCCGGCTTTCTCCAGAGCCTTCTCGATCATCTTCTCGGCCCGCGACTCGTTGGCCTTGCGGCAGGCCCCCGCCAAAACAAGGGCCGCGGCTACGACGAGCAGAAGGGCCTGGAATCCAAAACGCTTGCGGTGGGGGTGCATGCTCTCTCTCCTTTTGACCAAATCCCAGAGCCATTGTACCGCGAATAATTGGGGGACACCATACATAACTCCCATACATAACTCCCGAATTATCCCCTCCCTTCCACGCCCCCAGGTCCGCTTCCTGCTGGGTCGAACCCCCCGGATTCTGCTTAAAACTCCAGCTTCGTCGACTCTCGCTCCACTTGCGGCATCGGCCGGGATTCAAGTCCAGGAGCAAAAGATGTCCCGCTTCCTTTGCAGCCAGTTCAATTCGGGAATTCGGGAGTTATGTATGGCGTCCCGCAATTATCCGTCCCGTTTGACCGAGCGGGGCCTTTCGTTTACGATAAACGGGTCCGAGGATTAGCAAGGAGCCGTTCCCATGAGAAGAATTCCCTTTTACCTGTTGGCCTCCCTTCTGCTGTCGTCGGCCTCCTACGTCGCGGCCCAGCCCGCGGCCAAGGCCGAGACCCCCATCCTACTGACCTCCTGCGGCCAGAGCCCGGGCGTGGGCATGCTCAGCGTCATTCTGCGCAAAGTCGGCCTGACCTACGACCTGAACCCGCTGGCCGCCCCGGCCGACCTCAAGGCCAAGCCCTACAAGACCCTGATCGTGGTCATGGGCGCCAGCCTCAAAGGCATGGGCGCCGCCGGCATCGCCATCGAGGACGAGCTGAAGCGGACGGGCGCTCTCATCGACGAGGCCCGCAAGCTGAAGATGAAGGTCATCGGGGCCCACATCGAAGGCATGAAGCGGCGNNGCCGGCGACACGACCGACGAGCAGTCGATCGACGCCGTGGCCCCCCGGGCCGACATCCTGCTGGTCTGGAAGGACGGCAACTCGGACGGACGCTTCACGACCATCGCCGCGGCCAAGAAGCTGGCCTTGATCGAGTTCGAGAAGCAGCTCGATATGGTCAAGGAGTGCGAGAAGATATTTAAATGAGCCGGACAAACCCGGCCTTCTCCAGGACCTGAAAAAAGCTCTCGATGTCCTTGAGCCCGACGCCGGGCAGATGAGCGGCCGCGGCGTTGCGGATGCGCAGGATGCTGCGCTTGCCGTCGATCAGGTTGCGGATGTCGGTTTCTGAGCGCCCCAGGGAGTAAGCCGGGGCGTCCTTCATCTCCCGCCGGGCGGCGGCGAAAGCCTGGGAATCGAACAGCCCCTTCATTTTGTCCGCAGGCTTGGGGATGATCTTGCCCAGCCGGATCTCGTCGGCGGTCAGGACGATCTTCTTCGGGACGGCCTTGATCTCCCCGCAGCGCAGCCGGTAGATCTCCTCCAGACCCTTGGCCGCCGGGAGGCTCCCTCCCCGCAGGGCCGCGACTTGGGCCCGTAGCAGGGACTCCGGCCGGGCCTCACCCTTGAGAAAGAAGCGGATGGAGTCCAGCGCATCCTCCTCGTACAAGAAGGCCTGGACCAACACGTTGTCGGCCTCACGGTAGGCATCGTGCAGCCGCTCGGCGGCGGCGTCCCGGACGAGGGACTCGGCCCGAGCCTTCTCGCGGCCGATCCGCTCGCCGCCGCGGGCGCCGACCTCCTCGATCATCCGCTCGGCTTCGGCCGGGCCGGCCCCGGCCAGCATGATAGCCGAGGCGGCCGAGATGACCACGACTCTTTTCAACTGGGTCGAGTCCGACTTGTCGGGCGTGTCGCCGCTGGTGTGGTACCACTGGTCGGGCCAGACGATCATGAAGGCCGATGGGACGCGGATCCCGCCGTGGGTGAAGACCTGATGGTCCGAGCCGCCGGAGAAGGGATCGATGACGTAATAGAAAGGATCGCGCGAGCCGGTCGGCGACCACACGGGCAGATAGGCTTCCCGGCCTTCGTTGTTGCGCTGGGTCGTGCCCATCCATTCGTAGAAGGCGCGGACCACGTCGTTGAGGTAGGTCGGCAGCGACAAGGGCGACTGGATGAGCTCCAGCAGGCTCTGATTCTTGATCAGCCCCTCCCCGACCATGTCGTGGTTGATGTTGGCGAAGAAGCGGCGGCTGATCTCCGGATGCATCCGGATATAGGCCATGGTCCCGGAGATCTCGGGCACGAACAGGAAGCGCACGGACCGCCGCAGCGGGGGAATGGCCTTGTCGTCCATCAGCTTGCGGAGGGTCCGGGCCGTCTCCAGAATGGCCACGCAGCCGCTGATGTTGTCGTTGGCCCCTTGCTTGGCCACGCCTTCGTAGAGGTGGGCGGTGAAGACGAGCTCTTCGCCGGGGAACTCGGCGCCGGGGATGACCGCCTCGACCATCTGATCCTTGGCCTCGACCATCTGCGTCTCGGAGATGGCCCGGACCTCGATGACGGCGCCGCGCTCCAGCTGGTCGCGCAGATCGTTGCCCATGCGGGTCGAGACCATGAAGCCGACGGTCGGCTTCATTCCCGAAGCGGCCTCGCCCCGACCGCCCAACGAGCTCCAGCCGACTTCGTCGGGGTCAAACTCGGGGTGGCTCGAGGCGTAGCCGATCACGGCCAGGGCTCCGTACTTCTCGACACCCAGGCGCTGGCCGGCGCCGGGCGAGCCGTTGACCAGGATGATCTTGCCCTTGACGTCCTTGCCCTCGTAGTAGCGGTCCTGGTTGCCCGGGCCGACATAGACGAGCGGACCGGTCACATCCATGGTCGCCGAACCCTGGCAGAGCGAGGCCGCAATCTCCTTAAGATCGGCGATCTTGCGCAGGACGGGCTTGGTGATCCACAGCTCGCCCCGAACGGCGTCCCAGGTCTTGGCCGAGCGGGTCGGCAGGTCGATGATCCGGCAGTCGGGGATGCCGTACTCCTTCAGCCGCTCGATCAGGAACTTGGGCTCGAAGTAGCCGTCGCGGTACTCGTCGGCCTTGCGGTTGCGGTTGACGCCGGCGATCAAGATCTCGTTCTGCAGGGCCAGGTCGCCGGAGGCCTCGTTGACGATGGCCCGCATCAGCGGCAGCGGCAGGAGAGTGCGGGGAATGCCCTCGGCCGGTTGGGCGGAGAGGACGGGCGTCAGGACGGCCAGGATGGCCGCCGTCGCGGTCAGCAGCTGGAGCAGGCGCTTCATGGTAAGCCTCCGAAGGAGCATTCCCGGCTATTCTAGCCGCAGGACAGCGGGCAATCAAACCGACCCTCTATTTTTAGACGGCCGCCGCTCCCCGTTCTTCCGCTTGATTTATCAGACACATACTTATTTCAAATTCCAGACACATACTCAATTAAATTGGTACGTGTCTGCTATTCATATTTCCAGACACATACCAAATTCAATTCGTATGTGTCTGATAATGATTGACAAGGCGGGCGGGAGCGGCATAACTTAGAGCCAAGGAGCCTCGTCATGTCCTTCACCCCGGCCGACGCCGCCCGCATCCGCATCACCGGCGTGGACATCTTCGTCTACGACCTGCCTCTCCAGCAGCCCTTCCGCATCGCCATTGGGACGATGGGGGCGGCTAACGACGTGCTCATCCGCCTGCGCACGGACGCCGGGCTGACCGGCCTCGGCGAGGCCTGCCCCTTCCCGCCCATCACCGGCGAGACCCAAGCCACCAACATCGCCGCGGCCCAGGCCTTGCGGGAGGTCGTGATCGGCCGCAACCCGCTTGAGATCGAGAGCCTGCTCCGCAGGTACGGCGCCTTCGTCCACTCCAATCCCAGCCTGACGGCCGCCTTCGACACCGCTTGCCACGATATCCTGGGCCAAGCCGCCGGGCTGCCGCTCTACCGGCTCTGGGGCGGCGACCGGACCGACTTCGAGACCGATATCACGGCCGATCTCGACACCCCGTCGGCCATGGCCGAGCGGGCCGTGGGCTACGTCGCGGCCGGCTTCTCCATGATCAAGATCAAGGTCGGCCAGGGCCGCGAAGCCGACCTGGAGCGCCTGCGGGCCATCCGGGATGTTGTCGGCTCCGGCATCCGGCTGCAGATCGACGCCAACCAGGGCTGGTCGCCGTCCACGGCCAAGGAGACTCTCAAAAGGATGGAGTGCTTCGACATCCTCTTCTGCGAGCAGCCCGTTCTGGCTTCGGACATCGACGGCTTGCGCAGCGTCCGGCGGGCCAGCCCCATCCCAATCATGGCCGACGAAGCGGTCTATGGACCGGCCGACGCAGCCAGGCTGATCAAAGCCGAGGCCTGTGACTCGATCAACATCAAGCTGATGAAGGCGGGCAGCCTCTCCGCCATGCGCAAGATCGCCCACACCGCCGAGGCCGCCAACCTGCCCTGCATGGTCGGCTGCATGCTCGAGTCGCGCCTGGCTCTGACCGCGGCCGCCCACGTCGCGGCGGCCCACCGCAATATCCTCTGGGCGGACCTGGACGGCCACAGCTCGCACAAGGTCGATCCGGTGATCGGCGGGATGACGTTCTCCCGCGGGCGGGTGACGCTGCCCGAGGGTCCCGGCCTGGGCGCTTCGATCGACCCGGCCTTCCTGGACGGCCTGACCCGGGTCTGAGCCTTACCTGCGTATCTTGACCAGCCCCGACGTCGTCTGGAAGAAGTAGCCCGCCGTGGCGTTGGAGGCGATCACGTCGCCGTCGGCGGCCGGAATGGCCGCGCCGGCCGAGAACTGGGCGCCCGACCCGAGCCTCCGCTCACTGATCAGGCTCCCGTCGGCGCCAAGGCGCAGAATATAGACCCGGGCCGGTTCTTCGCCGACCGGCTTGGTGGTGCCTGCCGCCAGGAATCCACCCCCGGCATCCACCGTGATACGGGCAGCTTCTTCCTCGTCCGGTGTCCCAAAGGCCTTCTCCCAGACGCGATCGCCTTGGGCATCAACCCTGACGAAGTAGGCATCCGATCCGCCCGCGCCGGAGGACTGCGTGTCTCCCGCGGCAACAAGGCCCCCGTCGGGCAGCGGGGCCACCCAGGCTCCGTTTTCCTTTTGTTGGCCCCCGAAATCCCGGGCCCAGGCCAGGGCGCCGCCGGCATCGAAGCAGGCCAGCCAGAGGTCCTTGAAACCGGTCCCTGGATTGAGGATCATGCCGGTGGCTGCAACCCCCCCGGTCTCCATCCAAGCGGCGTGCGCGATCTCCAGATCCCTCGACTCCCGCGGATCGAGCTGGACGGAGGCCGTTACCTCGCCCTTCGCGTCAACCGTCCAAACGAAGAGCTTGGCCCCGGCGGCGCCGAGGACCTCGAATCGCCCACCCTCCGCGGCCCTTACGGCGAAGACGGAGCGGTCCGGGCTCTCCGGCCCCAGCGACTTCTCCCATTCCGCCTTGCCTGTCTCATCGAGCTTGACCAGGAAGACCCGGGTGCCTCCCTCGAAGGAGATTTCCGGCCTCGACTCCCCCGCCGCCAGGAAGCCTCCGCCGGGAACAGGCGCCAGCGCCGTGAAGTATTCCCACATCTCCCCGCCATACCGGTTTTGCCACAAGAGTCTCCCCGCGGAATCGAGCCGCGCGACATAGCCGTCCACATTGGCGCCCTCCGCGGCGCAGTGCCCCGCAGCCAGCACACCGCCCGCGCCATCGGGGATGGCGGCCCGAACGACCGTGATGTCGCCCAGGCTCAAAATGGATTCCCAGACGGCCGCCCCGCCGCCGTCCGTGGCGGCGAAAGAAACGGCCCCGGCTTTCTTCTCCGCCTGGGCCGCCGCGCCGTCCCGGCTTCGCGGGGACTTGCCCGGGAGCGAGAGAAGGAACAACCCCACGGCCATGACGACAAGCGGCGTCACCAGGAGAACAGCCAGCAGGCGGTCGCTCTTGGGCCGAATGCGCTTGCCGTGGGCGTCCTCTCCGACGGGCTCCGTGATGCCGGTGAAGGTCCGAGGCTCTTCGCGACGGGAGACGCCGGCCGCGTCCAGGGCCTTGACCAGACGGCCGGCCCCGCCGACCGCATCGCTCCCGAGCTGGTCGGTGATCCAGACAAAGACGCTCGAGCCGTCCTTCAGTCCCAGACCCAGGCCTCCGTAGGCCGTGCCGCCCAGGATGAGGGCCCGGCCGGCGACGCCCATGCGAGCCGAGCCTCGGCCGGCCAGGGCGCCCAGCCAGGAGGCGATGATCAGCCACTTGGGCGGCTTGAGGACGAGCGGCTGGTAGTGCTTCAGGGACGAGAAGGGAATCCGCCGCTCCCGCCGGCCCTGGCCGATGGTCAATCCGGCCTCGGCCCAAGACAGGCAGTACTCGGCGTAGCGGGCGTTGCGAAAGAGGAGCCAGACCCCGGTGAAGGCCAGCGGCCAGAGGACCGCGGCCAGGATCCAGCCCTGGGTCAGCCCCTGCAGCGCGCCGCCCAGCACCAGCATGGGGATGGCGAAGAAGGGCGCAAAGAGCAGGAAGGAGGCGAAATCGCCCAGGACGATCCGCCAGCGCGGATACTGCAGGGCGTTCTTGCGGCGGCGAGGCCAGGGGATGAGGATATAGGCCGCCAGGCCGAGGATCAGGATCGGCAGACTGAAGCGGCGGTAGGGCCGAAAGATCCGGGCCGGGGGCTTGGGCGAGTGGCTCAGCCCCGATCCGAATCCGAAGTCGTCCGAAGTGAAAGCATGGTAGGTCAGGCTGAAGTAGGAGGAGCCGGCGGCCGACGTCAGGACGAGGTAGGTCTGCTGGCCGTTTCTGGCCAGGCCGTGGGCGAGACCGGCGAGTGGAGGCGCGTCGAAGGCAAAATGCACCTGGCGAGAGTGATAGGCCTGATCGTGCTCGGACTTGCTGACACGACTCCGCCAATCTGCGGGCAGCGGATTCCCCGTCGAAGCTTACCGCACTCCGGCCAGGAACGACGCCCAGTCGGGCCCGGACACTTCGACCCGCTGGCCGCGGGTGACCTCGGCGATGTATTCGTCCAGGGGCAGCTGGGCCAGGTACTGACCCCGTTCGGTCCAAGCCGACTCGTCTTTCTGCTCGGCGGCCATGTCGACCGGCTCGATCGTCAGAAACGGCTTCAGCGACGCGTACAGGCCCAGGATGACGGCCGCGGTGACGGCGGCCAGAAGGATCCAGCGGCGGATGGTTTCCATGCTCCCTCTCCCTCGCCCATTCTATGCTTTCGCGGACGGGATCTTCACCCGCCCGTTCCTTTACAGGATCCGCTTGAGCTCTTCGAGAAGTCGGTCGATATGGGATATCTTATGGGTCGAGAAGACCGTGGCCCTAAGGACGCCACCGTCTGGAGCCCCAGCATAGGACAGGCGGGGCAGGGCGATGCCGCGCTCGGAAAGAATCGCCTGGAC
>DFYJ01000002.1:0-17644 GCA_002383325.1 Candidatus Aminicenantes bacterium UBA4085 | reverse complement strand
GTTCGTTCGCAGGGCGTCGCGCCATTCGGGGTGGGCGGCCAGGAGTTCCAAGCCTTTAGCCGAGGCGGCGGCCATCGGAGTCGGCGTCGGCGTCGATCCGACATAGGCGGAGACATCGCCGCGAACGCGCTCGGCCAGGGCGGCGGAGAGGGCCAGAAACCCGCCGTGGCCGCCGAAAGCCTTGCTCAAAGTCCCGGCGGCGATAAGATCCGGCCCGGGAACCAGCCCGAAGTGCTCGAGCGTGCCCCGACCGTTGGATCCGAGGACTCCGGCCCCGTGGGAGTCGTCCACGGCCAGGACGCCCCCGCAGCAGCGGACAGCGGCCAGGAGAGCGGGCAGAGGGGCGATCAGCCCGTAAGTCGGAAAGACGCCATCCGTCAGGACAAGCGGACGTCCGCCCGGCGGCAGGTGGGCCGCGAGCTTGGCTTCCAGGTCGGGGGGATCTCGATGGCGGTAGGAAATAACGGGCCGGCCGGCGGCGCGGACGCCGTCCCTGAGACTGAAATGGGCGTGCTCGTCCAGGAAGGCGGCGTCCCACGACGGGCCGGCGGCGCCGGCCAGGAAGAGCCCGCTCATATACCCCGAAGGATAGACAACCGCGTCCTCGGCGCCGAAGTAGGCGGCCAGCTTCCGCTCAAGATCGAGAAGGACGGGATTGTTGCCGAAGCCGGCCCGGGTGGTGGCCGAGTGCGTGCCCAGCCGGAAAGCCTCCGCGCCGGCCCGGAGGACCTCGGGATGGCCCTGCAGGCCGAAGTACCCCGTGCCTCCGAAGTAAAGGACGGAACGCCCGTCGATGACCGTCTCCGGTCCCGGCGGCCCCTGCATGACGGGTAGCACGGACTCATCATATTCAAAACGGGGTCGGGCCTCAAATTATAGAAATGTTGAATGTTGAGACCTGACCCCTTATGATGAGGGCTCGCGGAATCCACGGAGAGGAGCGACCGCCGATGAGCATGACCGCCTCGGCTTCCATCATCCTGGCGGCGATGGTGGCCGGCTACGCCGTCGCCAAGGCCCTGAAGCTTTCGACCGAGCTGTCGATGCTGGCCGCCGCCCTGGTCGGCGCTCTGGCCGGCGGCGCCGGCATCCCGGCCCGGCACATCGTCGAGGGGGCCTTCACCTACCTCGACATCTGCCTGATCTTCATCACCGCCACCCTGTTCATGAACCTGCTCAAGGAGTCGGGCGGCGTGGCTTTCGTCGTCCGCCGTATCCTGGTCCGCTTCCACCGCCGCAAGGCCGTCCTGTTCGTGATGCTGGCCTTCCTCCTCCTCATCCCCGGGGCCCTGACCGGGGCCGGCAGCGTCACGGTGCTCATCGTCGGCGGCATGGTGGCCACGATCCTCGGCTACATGGGCCTGCCCAAAGCCAAGGCGGCGGCCATCGTCTTCATCATCGCCGGCCTCAGCGCAGCCGCCCCCCCGGTCAGCCTCTGGGCCATGCTGACCGCGGCCGGAGTCAACATGCCCTACGTCGGGTTCTTCCTGCCGCTGCTCGTCCCCTGCGTCCTGCTGGCCCTGCTGACCATCTTCATCCTGGGCTGGAAGGCCAAGCCGGCCGACCTCGACCTGGCCTTGAAGGAGCTGCCCGAAGCCCCCCCGGGGATGAATTGGTTCAAGATCGCCGCCCCCTTCCTGGTCTTCTTCGCCCTGGTCATGGCCGGGCGGGTCTGGCCCTTCTCCTTCCCCATCCTTGGCCTGCCGATCATCTTCGCCGCCGCCGCCCTCGTCTCGATCCTCCTCTCGCCCCGGCGCCTGCCGGTCCTGGAGATCGCCCGGGCCACCATCCAGCAGCTCCTGCCGCTCATCGGCACCCTGACCTGCGCCGGCATCCTGGTCCAGATCATGACCCTGACCGGAGTGCGGGGCCTCATCGCCATCACGGTCGTGACCCTGCCGCTGCTGGCCGTCATCCTGTCCCTGTTCATCACCCTGCCCCTGTCCGAGGCCGTCCTGATGTGGGGCGCGGCCCCCGTACTGGGCGTGCCGCTGGTCCTGCTCTTCAACACCCTGAACATGAACCCTATCGTGGCCCTGGCCGGGATGAGCATCATCTGGCCCCTGGGCGACGCCATCCCGCCCACGGCCATCATCGGCCGGCTGACGGTCGAGACCGTGGGCCTGAGGGAATCCTACGGCCGCTTCCTGCGGGCCTGCCTGGCGCCGGCCGTCCTGATCGTCATCGTCGGGACGCTGATGGTCTTCTTCAGCCGGAAGCTGGCCTTCCTGACGGTCTTTTAAGGAGAGCCGCCATGATCATCACCATCCTCTATTACGTCCTGGCGGCCGCCGCGGCCGGGTTGATCGTCTGGAACATCTTCAAGACCAAGAAGTGGCAGGAGGAGGTCCTCTACGTCGTCGTCCTCATCCCCTTCCTGCTCCGGCTTCTCCGACTCAAGTGAGGCCCGCCATGATGCGCAAGATCCTCATCCTCGCCCTGGGCGCCGTCCTGGCCCTCTTCGCCGGCCTGGAATTCCAGGCCATCCGCCACCTCCCGGAGCCGCTCGTTCTCGGCCCCGGCGTGACCGAGGTCAAGAAGCTGTCCGACTATTTTCCCCCCTTGCAAGGCTCCGTCAATGACTGCACCATCTACGTCCTCGAGGGACGCGAGCCCGGCGGAACGTGTCTCGTCCTGGGCGGCTCCCATCCCGAGGAGCCCTCGGCCCGCCTGGCCGCCTGGATCCTGGCTGAGAACGGAACCGTCAGCCAGGGTCGCCTGATCGTCGTCCCCTCGGCCAACCGCAGCGGCACCATGGTCACCCGCCCGGGCGGCGCCTACCCCGCCAGCTACACCATCCCGACGCCCTTCGGCGGCCGGACCTTCCGCATGGGCGACCGCTGGGCCAGCCCGCTGGACCAGTGGCCCGACCCCGAAGTTTTCATCCATTACCCCTCCAAGCAGAACCTGGCCTACATGGACGTCCGCAACTTCAACCGGGCCTGGCCGGGCCGGCCGGACGGAACGCTGATCGAGAGGACCTGCCACGCCTTCATCGAGATGATCAAGAAGGAGAAGATCGACGTCGTCATCGACCTGCACGAGGCCGAGCTGCAATACCCCGTCATCAGCACCATCGTCGCCCATCAGAAAGGGCAGGACCTGGCGGCCATGGCGGCCATGGTCCTCTCGGGCGATGAGTTCAAGATCGGGGTGGAGTATTCGCCCAAAGCCCTGCGGGGGCTGTCCCACCGGGAGATCGGCGACGCCACGGACGCCGTCTCGCTGCTTCTCGAGACGCCCGAGCCCTTCCTCGACGCGACCCGCGGCCGGACCGATGCCAAGCTCCTCCTGACCGGACAGGACGAGTTCGTGGTCAGGGCCGGCAAGCGCGGCCTGCTGTTCGAGAAGATCGACGAGAAGGGCTGGCCCATCGACGTTCGGGTCGGGCGCCAGACCTCGACCATCCTGACGCTGATGGATCTCTGGTCGCAGGACCACCCCGACCGGGCCGTTCTGATCGCGGACGTGCCCAAGTACGCCGAACTGATCGCCAAAGGGACGGGCGCTTTCCTCAAGGACCCCAAGGCGGCCGACCCCTCCCGAGTTCGGTACGAATAGGGCTGTTTCCCCGCGCCGGGGTCAGTAACGCCAGTCCAGGAAGACCCGGGCCACGACGTTCATGACGATCGGCACGGCCCAGATGAACGCGGTCGCCCGCACCTTGGCGGCCTTGGTCTTGCGGCCCAGGACGAAGATGATCGCAGCGAAGAACTCAAAGTAGCCGAAGACGAAGATCAGCCGGTGGCCGCGGGGACGGTTTGACTTGTTTCGAAGGACGGCGGTATAGAAGCGCCGAGTCAAGGAGAGGGATGTCATGAAGCTTTTCCGCATGCTTTGGCTGGGAATTCTGTTCATCGCCTTCGCCTCCGTCCTGCCGCGGGCCGGCCAGGAGACACCGCTGACCGCCACCGAGAAGGCCCTGGCCGACCAGATCAACAAGATCCGCACGGACAACGGCCTGGCGGCTGCGGAGATCTCGACCTCGCTGACCCACGTCGCCAGGGCTCACGTCGGCGACCTCAACGGCAACCACCCCGACACCGGGGAAGATGCCCGCGGCGAGGACTGCAATCTGCACAGCTGGTCGAACCGCGGTTCATGGACGGCGGTCTGTTACACCGACGACCATGAATACCAGACCCTGATGTGGTCCAAGCCGCATGAGCTGACCGCCTACACCTCCAACGGCTACGAGATCGCCTCGTTCTACAGCGGCGGCATGACTCCGGAGACGGCGGTGGCCTCCTGGAAGGGAAGCCCCGACCACCTGGAGGTGATCGTCAATTCCGGTATCTGGGCGCCCCATCCCTGGAAGGCTATGGGAGTCGGGATCTCGGGCAATTACGCTTGCGTTTGGTTCGGCGAGCTCACGGATCCGGCCGGGCCGCTGGCCGCAGCGACGGGGACGCCGACCACCGTGCAGGACTACCCTGACGTCCATGCCTTCGCGGGCGGCCTGGCCCTCTCGGTCACCGACGCCACGATTGCCGGGACCGAGCCCCTGAAGCTTGTTCTGGGCTTGAACGGCCGCGACACGGCCGACCTGGCCAACTGCCGCTACGTCATCCAGCAGAAGACCGCCGGCGGCGGCTGGAGATTTATCTTCCACAGCCACCGGGGCTTCTTCGAGGACCTGATCATGACCCCCGGCGAGATCAAGAAGTGGCACTGGACCCGCAAGGTGGACGCCGGCCAGCCCGTTCCCGTCCCCGGCAAGTACCGGCTCAAGTTCAAGGCGCCGCGGTTCACCTCGGACATCATCTTCCGCGAGTTCGAGATCCTGCGCTGAGGCCGGGCGGCGGGAATCCCCGGCTCACCCTCCGCGGGGTTGCCGCGTTCAGCGCCGGGTCCTGATCTCGAATTCCCGGCTCAGCTCGCTCGGCGTCTGGCCGGGGAGCTTGACCGTCAGCTTGTAGTGTCCCACTTCAGCCAGCGTTCGGCCGGCTGTATCGTAGCGCGACCAGACCCACTCATAGGCTGCTCCGGCCGCCATCGTCCCCGGATTGAACGCGCTTCGAGAACCCGAGTTGTAGAAGAGGTGCCAACCGTCCTCCCTCATGACAGAGATGGTGTAGGACTGCCCGGTGATGGCGACGCTCCTCGTATTGTGGTTGATCAGCTTGAAGGAAGTGGGGACCCCGTAGACATAGGAAGGCGGCAGCTCCAGGGTGAAGCCGGCCTGCGGATCGGGCGTGTCGCTCGACGTGATCGGCCCGCTCGGCCGCCGGNNTCAAGACGAGCCGGTAGTAGCCCGGCTCCACCTGGCGGCCGTTGTCGTTCTTCTGATTCCAGCTCAGGGTCAGCATCTCGCCGTAGGTCAGGCTCTGGTTGTCGTCCCGGGAGCGCGGCGTCAGGGATTTCGTGTACACCGTCCTCAGGGAAGTGCCCTCGTCCGCCGTGGCGACCTCCTTGCGGATCTCCCAAGCAGCGCCGTCCAGGGGCATCGCCACGGAAGCGGCCTGGCCGAGCCGGGTGACCCCCGCGAAGACCTCCTGGCCGCTGTCGAACTCCAGCTGGGTGATGCTCAGGTCCAGCTCCACCGCGGCGGTCGTGTTGCGCATCAGGACCGTGCCCTTGTCGCCGGCGATATAGCCGATATCCTTGTCCAACATCCAGACGGCGTTCAGCTTGTCCGAGACCGGCCGATAGGTCTTGGCCGCCGGGCCGGGCTGCAGATGGATGACCGCCCCGCCGTCCCCGGCGTACCAGCCGTCGTTCTTGCCGAACACCCACTGGCCGCGCAGAGACCCGTCGTTGAGGTTGAAGGCGTATTGGCGGACGCCGGCCTTCTGGTAGGTCGTGGTTCCGGGCGAGAAGGTGTAGACCGTCTTGCCGGACAGATAGTGGGCCTTCCCCCCGGGGACGATGAAGATGCGGCTTCCAGGGTAGGTCGCGATGCCGTCCAGAACGGGCGAATTGTAGAAGGCCCGGGCCGGGTGGACCTGCAGGTCCAGATTGACATAGACGCTGTCCGTCCGGGGCGGGTCCTGGTGGGTCTGGTAGCGGCAGGCCATGAGATAGATGTTCTTCTCCGGGTCCGCGGCGATGTCGCTGACGCCGCTCAGGCGGCTCTGGGTGACTCCGCTGGTGGACCAGATCTCGTAGGTCTTATCGGCCCAGGTCCGGCCGTCCCATCGGTAAAGGTGCCCCTCCTCGCCCGCGGCCAAGCCGTCTTGCAGGCCGAGGAAATCGAGGGCCACGAATTTGGTCCCCCGGATCCCCTCCTCGGTGAACAGCTTCCAGGAACGCCCGTCCCAGCGGTAGAGTCGGCCGTAGTTGTTGGCGGTGTTGTAGCCGACGGCCCAGCCGTTATCGACCGTAAACATGTGGATGTCCATCAGTCGCACACCGTCGGGCAGCTCCACCTTGTAGGGCGTGAAAATCCTCCCGTCCCACTTCAGGATGGTGCCGTTGTCGCCGGCGAACCAGACCGACTTCTTGGACGAGGCATGGACGGCGTTGAGGTTGTCCATGGTCGGCCGGCTGTCCATCTTGATCCAGGGCTGATCCTGGCCTTGTCCGGCCGGACCGGGAGCGGGCGGCAGGGCGGCGCCGATGAGCGCGGCGGTCGCGACGACCCCCAACAGAACGAGCGGCGTCCTTTTCATCGTGATCCCTCCTCACAATTCCCCCGGAGCGGGGAAGCTTCGCTATGGGCCCGGTATATCACAGGCCTCGGAGGGAGGGAGCGAAGGCGGGCGGCCGGATCAGGACCGGAAGCGGTAGCCGACGCCGTAGACCGTTTGGATATGGCGTGGTTCGGCCGGATCTTCCTCGATCTTCTGCCGCAGCTTGGCGATATGCTGGTCTAGGGTCCGGGTCGTACCCTCGTAGCGGACGCCCCAGATCTCGTCCAGCAGGGTGAAGCGCTCGACTACCTCCCCGTCGTGACGGAGAAAGAAGCGCAGAAGCTCGATCTCCCGAGCTGTCACGGGGAAAGCCCGGCCGGCTTTGGATCCGGCGAAGGTCTTCGGGTCGACCCGGACATCGCCGAAGGCGATTGGCGTGAGATCCTTGGCCCCGGCGGCCCGGGCCGAGGCCCGGCGCAAGGCCGCCCGGACTCGGGCCAGGAGCTCGGCCACGCCGAACGGCTTGACGATGTAGTCGTCCGCGCCCATCTCCAGCCCGACGACCTTATCCACCTCCTGGCCCTTGGCGGTCAGCATCAGGATGGGTGTCAGGGGGTCCGAGCGCCGGATCTCCCGGCAGACGTCCAGCCCACTCTTCTCCGGGATCATGATGTCGAGCAGGATCAGGGACGGCTTGTCCCCCCGGTAGGCGGCCAGGGCAGCCTTGCCGTCGCGGGCCGAGGCGACCGCGAACCCCTCCCCCTCCAGCAGGTCGACGAGGCCGGTCAGGATGGAGGGATCATCCTCGACGACCAGGATCGTTTCGCGGCTCATGGAGCACCCGCCTCCGGCAGGATGATGCGGAAGATGCTGCCGCCGCCCTCCCGCGGCAAGGCGTCGACGTCGCCGCCCATGTCGCGCAGGATGCGGCGGGCAATGGTCAGGCCAAGGCCCGAGCCTTGGACGGGCGCGGTCAGGGCTTTGTCGACCCGGTAGAACTCCTTGAAGATCCGTTCCCGCTCGGCCGCCGGGACGCCGATGCCCCGGTCCAGGACGGCGATGACCACCCGGCCGCCCTCGCGCCGCGCCTCAACCTCGACGCTCTTGACCGCGGTTGAGTACTTCTCGGCGTTGGACAGCAGGTTGAGGAGGGCCTGCTTGACCGCCTCCTCGTCGGCCTCGACGAGGGCGCCTCCGGTGAGATCACGGAATGCGACCGCGAAGCCGGCCGGCTCGAGCCGGGCCCGTTCGCTCTCGACGACCGCCCCGGCCAGGAGGCCGGCGGCGAACCGCCTCCGATCATAGGACCGGCGGCCCTTCTCCATGCGGGAGAAGTCCAGGACATTGTTGATCAGGCGGGTCAGGCGCTCGGTCTCGGCGGTCATCAGGCCGAGGTATTTCCGCTGCTTCTCGGGGTCCGGCTGGCGGCCGTCCTTGAGCATCTCGGAGAACATCCGGATGGAGGTCAGCGGCGTCTTCAGCTCGTGCGAGACATTGGCCACGAAGGTGGTCTTCTGGCGGGCCAGGGCCATTTCGCTGCGCACGGTCGAGAGCACCACCCCGCCGCCGACCGCAATCAGGGAGGCCAGGACGAGGATGAGGGTGATGGTCAAGTAGCGGGTCGTTCGGGCGCGGGAGGCCAGGGCGCCCGGATCCGCGGGGTAGGCGGCAGCCTCCCAGCGGGGCAGAAGCTCGCTCACCTCGCGGGCCGCCGCCGGCCTTCGCCAGTCCCGCTCCGTCTCCCCGGCTGGGAGGAGCAGCGGCCGGCCGTTCTCGTCCAAAACAGTTAAAATGCGGGCCGGCGAGTCGACGTCCGGCAGACGCTCCAGGAGCCAGGCTTTGGCCGCACCGTCCTCCAGGAGACACCCGACAATGCGGCCCGAGGCCAGCCGCTTCCAAAACAGCCAGCCCAGCTTCTCCTCGATGAAGCGCGGGATGAGGCCCGATTCCCGGCCGGCCGTGATCTCGCTGAAGCGGCGCGGCTCGGAGATGTAGATGGACTCGGAGCGGGGCGCCGCGGCGGCCGGGGCGGGCGAAACGGCCGATCCGGAGGGACTGACGTTGCGCGTCTCGGCCTTTTGGCCCATGCGGGCCGCCTCATCATAAACCCGCTTGCGGGCCTCGCCGCTCTGTTCGAACTCGGACAGGGCTCGCTGTTCGGCCTGAAGATCCTCGATCTTCGATGCGGCCGCCTCTTTTCCGCCGCCCGTCCTGTTTGCGGCAGCCGGGGGAGGCGCCGCCTCGGATCGGCTCACGGACAAGGCCAGCCCCTTGGCCGGGAGGGAGGGCTCGGCTTCCTCCCCCTTGTCCTTGTCGCCGGGGGCCGCGATCCGGTCCCGGTAGAGAAGGGCGGCGTTCTGGTAGAAAGGGATGGCCGCCGCGTCGGTGACGAAGTCCCGATTCCAATTGAGAAAGGCCAGATCGTCCGCCGAGCCGTAGGAAGCCCGGGTCGGCCAGAGGATCTTCAGGTCGGGAGAGAGGAGGAATGGCACCCCGACCAGAGGAGCGGCCTTCTTCCAGGCCGCCAGGGCGGCTTGCGGGCCGGTTCCAGGATCGTCGGGAGCGGAGGCGGCCAGCGTCGCTTCCATGCGGGCCAGGTTCTCCCGGATCATGGTCACGGCCAGGCTCAGCTCCGCGTCCAGGCTCTGGGCCAGGCGTTTCTCGAGGTAGGCTTCTTCCCGGTCCAGGGACCGCAGGGACAGGAAGGCCAGGGCGGCGCAGGGGACGAGCACGGCGGCGACAAAGACGAGCCGCAGGTGCCTCGAGATCTTCATGGTCCCTCGCCCTCTATTATAGCCTCATCGCGCATCTTCAGGTCAAAGTCCGGCCTTCGACCAGGCTCCGAACGCGGCGCGAGGCCCGCCCCCAGCAGGGCGAGCCTCGGCCGCACGACGGACCGGGAGCTACCGGAGGTTCGCGGCTCCCGTCGGCCGCCAAGACGGCATTTCGTCGCGGATGACCCGGATCCTCGACTCCGGACCATCGCCCTTGAGTATCTCACCATCCTCGTCCTCCTGGGCAAAGGCGGCCAAGTGGACCACAGCCTGATCGAAGACGAGCGCCTGGACGTTGACGGCCTTGTCCAAGCAGGAGTGCTCGAAGCCCAGGTCCAGGCCCTTCTTGACCTCATAGGTCTTGCCCGCCAGGCCTTTGAGGAAGTCGGCTGCGGCCTCCTGCTTCAGGGCCCCTTCGCCCCGCCGCCCCTGGGCCGCCAGGGCCGAGGAGCGCAGGATCTTGGGCCACTGCTTCTGGAAGAGGGCCGGATCGGCGAAGATGTCGGCGCTGACGATCCGGCCGCCGAGGGCGATGACGACCCCGACCGTGTCCTTCATCAGCCGGGGGATGGCCGCCATGCGGCTCTCGATCTCGGCGATCGACTTGCGGCTCGCGGCCGACTCATAGGCATCCTGGTAAGCGCCCGTGGGCGAGGCGGCCCCGACCCGGGCGTTCTGCTCGGCCACCTTGTCCCAGATCTCGGACTGGGCGGAGGATCCCTTGGCCGCCGCCCTGGCCCTCAGGTCATAGGTTCCGATGTTGTTCTTGGTCGTGAAGCCCGGCGAGACGGCCGTCCAGCGGCCGTGCTCGACGCAGAAGACCGGGGCGACCAGGTTGCGGGTTCCGGGGCCGAGGAGCAGGTCCGAGGCCAGGATGCGGTCCTGCTTGGCCCCGGTCAGGATCTCTCCGCCCATCAGGTAGATCGTCCGCTTGGACAGGTTGGAGATGCGGACCTGGGGGACCCGGCCGCCGTCGAGCTCGGCGATTTCGATCCAGCGGTTGCGGACCGCCTCGTCGAGCATGACCCAGTCCTTGGCCGCCGGAGCGTCCACCCGGTAGATGGGGACAATGCTCAAGCCCTGGTGGCTGACCGGACGGCCGACCTCCAGGACCTTGATCAGGCTCCCGATCGGGCCGTCCTTGCCGGCCGCCGGAGCCGTCCCCGCCGCGAGAAGAGCCGCGTCCAGGGTCAAGCAGGCCAGAAGCGCCCGCCGGCCCATGCCCTTGGTGATCTTGTTCGTCTTGTCTGTCATGGTTTTTGTCCTCCGTCGATGAGATGATAGTCCGGCGGGGAAAGGCGCTTGTCACCCAAGGGAAAAACGATTATAAAAACATCCGCCCGGGGCTAAACTCCCCCGGGAGCCGCCGTGGACCAGAGCCTGCTCGACCGTCTTCGCAGCCGGGACGAGTCCGCCTTCCAGGCCCTGATCGCCGAGCACCAGAACCGGGTCGTCAACATCTGCTTCCGCTTTCTGCGCAACGAGGAGGACGCCCGGGACGCCGCTCAGGAGGTCTTCCTGGACGTCTACCGGGCCCTGTCGGGTTTCCGGGGCGATGCGGCGCTTTCAACCTGGATCCACCGCATCGCCGTAACCAAGTCGCTGGACGCCCTGCGCCGGGGCAAGCGGAAGAAACGGCTGGAGATGGTCCGGGCCCTGGGAGGCTCGGAGGAGGTCGAGAGGGAGGCGGCGGACCCGGGTCCGGACCCCGGCCGGGCCTTGGAGGACGGGGAGCGGGCGGACCTCCTGCGGCAGGCCGTCGCCGCCCCGCCCCGCAACCAGCGAATCGCCGTGACCCTGGCCAAGTACGAGGGCATGAGCAGCGCCGAGATCGCCGGCATTCTCGAGACGACTCCCGGAGCCGTCGACTCCCTGGTCCACCGGGCCCAGGCCGCTTTGCGCCGCAGGCTGGCCAAATCCTTGGGGCGCAGGGTCTCGGGCGAGGCGAAAATGGACCCGACAGAAATCCGGGCTGGAGGCGTCTAACATGAGAGAGAGGAGAACGGGCCCCTCCGCGGGCCTCGGTGACATGTCCAGGAAGAAGATCGTCGAACGGGAGATCGAGGCGACCCTTCGCTGCTTCGAGACGGAGCCGCGCCTCGCGGACGACCCGGGATTCTACGCCGCCCTGCGCAGGCGCATCCGAGTCGAAGAAAAAGCCGGGCCCGGAATCGCGCTCCCTGTCCGCCGGCGCGTCCTCGTCCCCGCCCTGCTGACCCTGATGGTCGTCCTCAATATCGTCACGGCGCTGGCCGTGACCAGGACCCGTCGTACGGAGACACAGACCCGGGAGCAGGGTCTGGCCGCGCTCGTTCAGACCTACGCCGCCGATCAGGCCGAGTTCGCTTCCTACCTGAAATGAGGATTCCCATGGACGCACCCGTCAAGCATCCGCGCCGCCGCTGGACCCTGGCCCTGCTGATCGGCATCAACATCGTCACCCTGGCCGCCATCTGGCTGACGGTCATCCGCAAGCCGTCCGGCGGAGATCCCCCTCCGGGCCGGCAGGGAGGGCCGGAGGAAGTCCAGGCCTTCCTGCGGCGGGAGCTGGGCTTGTCCGACGACCAGGCCGCGGCTTTCGACGGCATCCGGGATCGCTTCGTCGAGGCCGCCCGGCCGACCCACGAGGAGATCCGCAAGCTGAAGGAGCAGGGCCTGGCCGAGATGTTCAAGCCCGAGCCCGACCGCGCCATGCTGGAAGCCCTGACCTCGCGGATCGGGATCCTGCGGGGCGAGGAGGAGAGGCTCCTGTCCCTGCACTTCCTCGATCTGATGGCCGCTCTCCGGCCGGAACAGAGGCCGAAGTTCCAGTCCATCCTGCGCGAATTCATGATCCGGATCGGAGCCCTGGAACCGGCCGGGCCGCCCGACCGGTCGGGCGGGCCCGACCAACGCCGCGGGAGCTCTCCGCCAACCTCTCCGCGCTGATTGTCCCCGTCCCGCAAGCCGCCGAGACGACTAGGGCCCGCCGATAGCGGGACCGCTCAAGGCATGTCGCGGACTGATCGCGGGCCTGGCACCCTTGCCCTCGAGGGTGGACCCCGAACCACCTCTCCCGGAAATGGGAGAAGTACCGTTTAAAAGACCGTAAGATTTCTCGTCGTCCGGCGTCTGACGGAGTGGAGCAGAAATCTTCCGCAGGGAGGACGTCATGCTTAAGGAAAGAAGACCATGGATCCCAAGCTGAAAAAATGAAGAAGAAGGCGCGGCGGCTGAAGATCGGCATCCCGGCCCTGCTGGCCGCGGCTCTGCTGGTCTTCTTCCTTGTCCGAAGCGGGCGGACCGAAGTCATCGAGTACAATCTCAATCCGCTGACCCAAGGCCCGATCGAGGACACCATCGCCGCCTCCGGAACACTGGCCCCGACCGACACCGTCGAGATCGGGAGCCAGGTCTCGGGAAAGATCGTCAAGCTCCACGCCGACTACAACATTGACGAAGCCGACATCGGTACCGTCCAGGCGGGTCAGGACGTCCGCTTCACCGTCGACGCGGTCGAGAACCGGACCTTCACCAGCAAGGTCCAGCAGGTCCGCTATGCCGCCGTGAACACATCCAATGTCGTGACCTACACCACGATCATCCTGGCCGACAACGCCGAACTCCTGCTGCGGCCGGGCATGACGGCGACCGTGACCGTCGTCACGGCCCAAGCGGAAAACGCCTTCCGGGTCCTCAACACGGCCCTCAAGTACCATCCGCCGACGGCGTCGGCCGAGACGGCCGCCGAGGCGGCCAAGCTGCGGGGCGCCTCGCGGCGCGCCGGCGCGATCTACGTCATGGACGACGGCGGGCAGCTGCGGGTCATTCCGGTCCTGACCGGGATCGTCTCCAAGTCGACCACCGAGATCTCCGGCGACCAGCTGGCGGCCGGAATGAAGGTCGTCACCGGCCTCAAGGGGGCGACGACTTCGACCGCCAACACCGATAATATGCCGATGTTCGACGGGCCTCCCCCCGGCGGAGGCGGTCCGCCTCCGCCCGGACGATAAGCCCTCTTTCCGGGGGTCCCGGCTCCGCCCGGGCCCCCAGCCTTTTTCGCTTGTATCCCCGCCCTTTTCCGTTTCCCCCATTTGTCTCTTTTAGGCTATAATTTCCCCTCATTCGTTGCCGACAGGAGTCTTCATGCGCACATATGAACAGATCGCCCTGGGCGTCCCCGAAGTCCTTCTGCCCCGCGAAGGCATCGACCCGGCCAAGTGGGCCGTCATCGCCTGCGATCAGTACACTTCCGAGCCCGATTACTGGGCCAAGGCGGCCGGGATCGTCGGAGAATCGCCCTCGACCCTCCACCTCATCTATCCCGAAGTCTTCCTGCATGAGCCCGAAGCGGACAAGGGCGCCCGCATCGCCCGCATCCGGGAGACCATGTCCCGCTACCTGGCCGGGGAGATCTTCCGATCCGAGGAAGGGATGGTTTACATCGAGCGCACAACCGGGGACCATACCCGCCGCGGCCTGGTGATCTGCCTCGATCTCGAGGCCTACGACTTTCGCAAGGGCTCCTCCACCCTCATCCGGGCCACGGAGGGAACCATCCTCGACCGCATTCCGCCCCGGGTTCGCATCCGCGAGGGAGCCGCCCTGGAGTCGCCCCATATCATGGTCCTCATCGACGATCCGGCCGACGCCGTCCTGGGCCCCGTGGCCGCGGCCAAGGCACGCCTGCCTCGCCTCTACGACTTCAAGCTCATGCTCGGCTCCGGACGCCTGGCCGGCTATCGGGTGGCCGATCCGGCGGTCGAGTCCGGCATCGTCCGGGCCCTGGCCGCTCTGGCCGATCCCGCCGCCTTCGCCGCCAAGTACGGACTGCCCGAAGGCACGCCCGTCCTGCTCTACGCCATGGGTGACGGCAACCATTCCCTGGCCACGGCTAAGACCATCTGGGAGACGGCCAAGGAGCGGGCCTCCGACAAGGAGTCCGTCCTGACCTCCCCGCTGCGCTACGCCATGGTCGAGCTGGTCAATCTGCACGATCCGGCCCTGGTCTTCGAGCCCATCCATCGGGTGATCTTCGGACTGGCCCCGAACCGCGACTTCCTGTCCGAAGTCCAAGCCCACTCCGGCGGCCTGGCCGAATATGTGCCGCTGTGCTGTTCGGGTGTCATGCGGGAGGAGGTCGAGGAGCAGACCGGCCGGCCCCACCGCATCGGCGTCGCGACCGCCGCCGGCGCCGGCCTGCTGGAAATCTCGGCCCCCGGCTCGAACCTGCCGGTCGGATCACTGCAGGGCTTTCTCGACGCCTTCCTGAAGAGCGGAGGGGCCCGGGAGATCGACTACGTCCACGGGGCCGAGAGCACGATCGCCCTCGGCACCAAGCCCGGAAACATGAGCTTTATCCTGCCGGCTATGCGGAAGGAAGAGCTCTTCCGGACGGTCATCCTGGACGGGGTCACGCCCCGCAAGACGTTCTCGATGGGCGAGGCCTGGGAGAAGCGCTTCTACATGGAAGCGCGCCGGCTGGGGTAGCCTAGACGATCCGGCGGCGGACCGCGATCCAAGCGAGCCCAACCGCGGCCAGCCCGGCGAAAAGCGCCGCCGCGAGCTTGCGGCCCGGAAGACCGGACTTCCCGCGCGATGCGGCCGAAGAGTCCGGCGAAGGGAGCGGCACCGGATCCCAGGGGATGCCGTAGCGATCGCACAGGCCCTTGATGAAGAGCAGGTGGATGACCGGCACCCCGCGGGCCGCCCAGGCCTGGATGAGACCCCGCTGGCCGGCCGGGGGAAGGATGACATCGGCCGCCGCGTTATAGCCGGGCCGCAGCTTCAGCACATCGCCGCTGCCGCCCATGTCCACCCAGCTTCCGCCGACGTTGATGAAGGCCTTGATCGGCGCCCCGGCGGCCCAGGCCTCACAGAGGCTCATCCGGGTCTCGACCGCGGCCGGCAGGGATCCGGCCTCGAGGAAAGCGCCGCCCCACTCCTCGATGCGGCGGCGCAGGAGGGCGCGTCCCTCCGGAGCCATATCCCGGCCCCCGTCGCCCTCGCCGCCGAGCGAGGCGGCCAGGATGGGGGCGTCCAGGACGCCGGCCCGGTTTAGGCTCTCCAGGATGTCGAGGCCCGTCCAGCGCGGATCGTTGGCCCCCCAGTTGGAGGCGCCCAGGGAGACGATCGGCAAGGCCCGAATTCCCATGGCCTGGCAGGCGCACAGGGAGGCTACAATGAGCCCGGGGAACGAGCTGGAGGCGCCGACGGCCACCGCATCACCTCGGGCCACGCCGGCCTCCCGCAGCATCCGGACCAGAGCCCCCGCGAAAGCCGGGTTGGCCGCCGTACGCTTGGCCTCCAGATGTCCGAGCGAGGTCGTCGTCGGTGATGTCTCAACTCCGACCAAGGCCGTTTGGTTGATGTCCGTGCGCACATCGATAGGCAGTCCGGCCGCCGCACGCGCCTCCCGCAGCGCTTCCAGGGCCCGGCTCATCAACCGGACGGCATCGGCTTCGTCCTCGACTTGAGCCGGTCCGGAAGCGTCCTTTCCGGCCGGGAGAGTGGACCAGAGGGCTATGAAAAGCGCGCCCAGAATGCCCAGGAGGACGACCGGGAGTTGGGGATGGCGGAGCGGCCGGCGGACGTCCATCTCAGCCTCCCAGGAGCAGGCTCGATAGAGCCGCCGCCAAGGCCGTAGCCGCCGCCAGAGAGGCCAAGGTCGGGACGGGCTTCTGGCGGACCAGCGTGTTGGCCAGCAGGCCGGGAATGACCCAGCCGATGATCCGAAGATCGACGGGCGCGGCGAAGAGGCGGGGCCAGAAGAGAAGCCAAACTTGGCCGATCAAGCCCCCGACAAAGAGCATGAACACGAAGCGGCGGCGGCCGAAGAGCAGGAACCAGCGCGAGAGAATACGGTAGAGAGCTGTGGCCAGAAGGGCGGCGGCCACGGTGGCCGCGATGCGCCAGGGCTCTCCGATGTAGAGGGCCAGGTAAGCGGGGACAATGATCCCGCCTGGAAGAACGCCGACAAGCTCCGTCCACAGCAGCGCAACGGCCAGGCCGATGAGGATCGAGCCGGCCATCAGACCGCCTCCCCGCAAGCCGCCCAGTGCTCGACCAGGCCGGTCCCGACCCCGACGATATTGCCCAGGCCGATCAAGCAAGCCGATCCTGCAGCCAAGCGGGCGGCCTGGGCCGTGATCCGGGCCGGATCGGAGCCGGAGACGGCCGCGACGCGGGCGCAGGCCCCCTTCCTTCTAAGGCGGCGGCAGACGGGATGGGCATGATCGCCGACTGTCAGAATCCCGGCATAGCCGGCGAAGAAGCCGGCCGCCGCGGCCTCCAGCCATTGACGGGTCCTGTCGGCCCGATCGGCCCGCAGGGCCAAAACCGCCACCCGCTTGGCCGGAAGCCCGGGATGGATCCGAACCAGCCGTTCGAGGGCGGCCGCCGATGAGCCGGGCTCGTTGGCGGCGAAGAGGCTGACGGCCGAGACGGGCCAGGGGAGGTCCGCCTGCCCGAGGCGCCAGGCCTTGAGGCTTCCGAAATCCGTCCGAGCGGCCGTCATCCCGGAAACCGCCCGGCTCGCGCCCGCCCCGCAGAAGCCGGCCACGGCCCAGGCCAACCGGAGATTGGCGGGAAACTCCAGCGACGTCTCCGCCTCGCCGCCCGCGAGAGAAAAGAGCGGATTCGCATCGGAGGGAACGGCGATCAGCCGGCATCCGGCCCGGGCCGCGGCTTCCTCGAAGGCGGGGAGCATCTCCTCCTCCGGGATGAAGACCACAGAATCCGGGAAGAAGGCTCGGCCCAGCGTCGCGGCGATGTCCCGACGCGTCCGGCCCATTTCCTCGCGATGATCGATCCGGGCGTTAGTGACCGCCAGGAGGTGCGGCTGGAGGATCTGCCGGGACTCGGCCCGCAGCGTCTCGGGCCCGATGCTCATCATCTCCGCCACCAGAACCCGGCACTTCATGCGGACGGCGGCCCGCAGCACGGCTTTCTGCTCCAGGATGGAAGGAGGCCCGGGGCGGCGGATCTCGGTCTCCTCGCCGCCCGGACCGATCAGAATCGGGCGGGAGCCCGTAACCTTGGCCAAAACAGCGTTCCCGTCGACGCGCAAGGCCGCGGCGATGAGCCGGGTGACGGTGGACTTTCCTCTCGTCCCGGTCACGGCGATCCGAATAGGGACGCGTCGGCGCAGGGATTGAAGCCAAAGCCGCTCGCAGGCCAGGGAGGCGGCGCCGACGGCGGCCAGGGCGGCAGGGGCGGTCCATTCGAGCATGGGGATCCAGGTTCGGGATACCATTCTAGCCGCCCTATCCTCGGACTTCCAGCCGAAATTTCCGGATCGAGTAGGAGGGGGGCTTGCGC
>DFYJ01000092.1 GCA_002383325.1 Candidatus Aminicenantes bacterium UBA4085 | reverse complement strand
CGTAATTCCCGAACTATTTGTTTACGCTCCGGTGCGTGTGTGTGAAGGAGAAGGGGGGATTTGGGAGTAACGCAGCTCGCCTTCACATTCTATCGGATAGGAGGGAGGTAAAAAACCCCGCCCGCAATTATGCGTCGCCTAAAGTAGACGAAATAATTCGGGAGTTACGTATGGTGTCCCCCAATTCCCGAAATTAAAAAAGGCTGGGATTGATCTCAGCCGACCGGAGGGCGGCGGCGACAGCGGGGGAGACCCGCTCCAGCCAGGCGGCCAGCGACTCCCGCTTGGCCGACGGGATCGCGACCTTCGACAGCACCCGGGCCGATATCGCGGTTTTCTCGTATCGCCTCTCGGCGCTCTTGGGGATGAGCCAATCGGCCATCTCCCCGTTGGGATCGAGGATCTTGACGCCGGTGAATCCCTTCTCGGCGAAGGCCCCCGCCCACAAATCGGCGGCATAGCCGTAATGGGTGCAGACCAGACCAGCCAAAAGCAGGGGAGCCGGCTGGGGCAGCCCGGCTGTCGCCTCGTCCACGTAGGCCGAGATCAGCAGCCCGGTGTCCCCGTCCCGCCAGTCCGTCTCGATGTAGGCCTGGAGCTCGGGGCAGGCTTGGGCGATGATCCGGTCGGCCGGGATGCCCGCCTCGACAAGAGCCTTCCGGTGGCTGTCCTCGGCGATCGTTGTTTCGGTGCCGAACAAGATCAGCTTAGCTTCGGGATTCTCGACCAGGGCTTTCCAGAACAGGTCGACTCCGGAGCCGACGATACCCTGAACGGTGATGTGGGTTTCCCGGGCGAAGGGCGTATCCGGCAGGAGAACGGACAGCGTGTTGCAGGCGACCAGGATGAGATCGGGCTGGACGGCCTTCTCCAAGCCGCGCAGGGCGGCGTCGAAGGTTTTGATCTTCTCCTCCCGAGTCTGCAGGCTGTTGTAGCCGCCCTCCTCGGCGAAAAGGGCGTTGAAGAAGACCAGCTCGACGTCCTTGTGGATGCCGGCCTTCTCGAGCCTGGCCGCGGCCTCGGCCATCACGGCCAATCCGCCCAGGCCCGAGTCCGTGACGGCGATGGTGAAGCGGTCGACGGGATCGGCGGCCTTGGGCGGNNGGCGGCCAGTCCCACGGCCAGGAGGGCCGCCCGCGCCTGCCGGATCACCGGAACTCCCTGTTGATGATGGTGATCCGGTTGGGATAAGTCAGCGGGCCGAACGGCGTCGAGACCGTCGGCATGGCGTCCAGACCCAGCCGCGACGAGCTGCCGTCCCGGCCGCCGATGGCCATGGCCAGGTTGATGAGGTTGTTGTAGCCCTGCTTGCCGAAGAACTCGAACAGGTCCAAGCCCAGACGGATGCCGAGGACCGACTCCCGACCGGAGCCGGGAATCTCGACCGGACCCGTGATGTTGCCGAAGACGGTCGGCACGTTGTCCACCAGCAGCCGCGATTCAAGCCCGGTCAGGGTGACGATCGACTTCTGGGTGCCCCCGGCGCCGGTGTTGGGATTGATGGTCACGACGTCGAGGATGAAATCCGCGGGCAGTCTTCGGGACGCGAAGGCCTGGGCCAGCCGCAAGCCGTCCATCGCCGTGAAGTCGGTCAGCCGGCTCTTGCCGCCGATCCGGATGCCCATCAGGGTGAAGTCGTGCACATCCCCCAGCTTGAACTTCAGCCGCTGCAGGCTCACCAGCGTGTTGGCGATCTGCTCCAGAGTGGCGCAGCTCTGCAGGCCGAGGCAAAGCGCCAGCATCGCCGCCAGGACGATGATCCGCCGTTTGGTCATGACGCCCTCCCTTCGTTGACGATGCCACCCCCCGCTGGAGCCGGGCCCGGAGCTGCGGTGGGGCCGGCTCCCTCGCCTCGGCCTAGAAGGCCGTGACGATGCCGGTCAGGAATCGATGGTCGTCATGCAGAAGATCGTGAGTGTACTCGGCCACCCACTTGATGTTTCTCCGCAGGAGATAATTGAGATCCAGGGTCAGGGTGTTGAGGCTGGCCGCCTCAAGTCCCGAGTCGACCTTGTTCCAGGCGAAGGTGAAGAAGGCCTTGCCCGCCTCGCCCCAGGGGCTGACGATGGCCTCGGCCAGGAAGGCGTCGGACTCGATCTTCGCGGGCGCGGCCAGGAAGAGCGGGTTGGAGTCGGTCCGCCGGAGGTAGGCGAACAGCAGCTCGAAGCCTTTTAGGCGCAGCTTGAGGTCGGGACCGACGTAGGTAACCGAGTTAGTCCGCCCCTCGGCGCCCTCCTCCTTGCCGCTGTAGCCGTTGACCCCGATCCGGATCTTGTCCTTCCAGAAGCTCTGGGCCACGCGGCCGATCAGGCTCTTGTACTTGTCCGAGTCGAAGATCTCCTGCTCCTCGATGCCGTTGCCGTTGACGATCTGCCCCACGATCTCGGTGCCGAACTTCGTCCCGGTTGAGACCATAAGGCCGCGGTCGTAAGCCATGTTCATCCGGCTGTCGCCGACCCGGAAGCCGAAGATGTTGTAGCCCTGGAAGGTCAGGCGCGTCTCGCTGGGCACGATCGGGTCGGTGACCCGGTATTGGCCGAAGATGATGCCCACCGGCAGGCCGAAGACGTCCCGGAAGCTGAGGTAGGTGTCCTCCAAGCCCAGGACCTTGGCGTCCTCGGACATCAGGAAGTAGGTGTAGTAGGAGATCTTGTCGGAGATGAGGCCGCCGCTGAGGATCTTCATGGCCAGCGGTGCGTGGAAGTCCGAGGCCGCGGCGCCGTTCGGCGCGTACTGGAGAGCGGCGTCGAAGCGCATGGCCAGGGGCAGGTCGCGCTGCAGGAGCAGCGTCGGGTCGCCCGTGTCGATCACGGACCGGGGCGGCTCCTTGTCCGGGATGCGGTAGCCGTTCTCCATGAACTCCTCGCCGAAGGCCTTGAGGTGCGGCACGGGCGCGTGGCAGACCTCGCAGGAGTAGCGGTACTTGCGGGCGAAGGCGGGGATGGCCGCCGCCGCCTGGACCAGGACGATCAGCGAGAGCAGGGTCAGGCAGAACTTCTTCATGGCGGACTCCTCGTTTCTCAGTCGACGATCTGGACCACGGCTGACTCGGCGTTGATCTCCCGGGCTTCGGATTCGTCGGCCGGGACCTTCAGATAGTCGGCGACGCTCTTGACCAGGAGCCGGTAGTTGAGCCGGGCCTCGATGCGCAGCGGACCCTCGGGCAGGGTATCCGGCAGGTTCCAGGTGAAGGTCTCGATCTTGGTCTCGCGGGGGCCGATCCGGTAGTCCGTCCCCAGCGAGGCCGTGTTCCACTGGCCGATGGTCATGCGGCCCTTGGGGTCGAAGTAGGCCATGCGGAAGACGCGGTGACCCTCCTCCAGGGCGTCGCGCGACACGCCGGCGAAGCCCGACACGTCCATCATCATGTCGCCCATATCCTGGTAAGCCGGGGCGTTGGAGGAGATGGTGTACTCCTCGCCGGGAAAGCCCTTCTTGTCCACGGGCAGGAGATAGCGGTTGCCCTTGGCGTCGACGGCGTGGACCTCCAGCCACAGCTGGCGGTCCTCCACCGAGCCGGTCGGGAACTTGTGGCCGGTCTTGGCGTTGTAGAGATGGACTTTGAAGACGGCCTTGTCGCCGGGCTCGTAGTCCTCGGCGTCGGCGTAGACCTTGAGCTCGATCACCCCGCGGTACTTGGAGGGAACGTGGCCGCCGGGGAAATTGTGATGGGCCAGGTCGGGCAGGGGCTGGCCCATGTCGGCGCTCCGGCCGGGGTGGCGCCACATGTGGCAATCCTGGCAGCGCACGCCCTGATCCTTGTAGGGGCCCTCTTTCCACTCCAGGTGGGTGCTCTTGACCCAGAAGCCGTAGGGGTTTTTCTCGTTGTGGCAGGGGNNCAGAAGTCGGGCGACTTGACGAAATCGGAATACCGGGTCTCGTGGAAGGGTGAGACGACCCCTTCCCGCGGGCCGTATTTGACCTTGCCCGGGTTGAGGACATAGTTGAAGTTGAACGGCGTGTCGCCCTGGAAGCCCGAGATCGTATGGCAGATGTCGCAGGAGACGGCCTCGTTGGCCCGGCTCTTGGCCTCCGGACGCGGCGGCGGCGTGTCGCCGATGAAGAAGGCCGCCGGGGCGTGGCAGCCGTTGCATTCGTGCTTGACCGCCGCCACCTTGGGATCCTTCTCGGCCTGGCGGACGGCCAGCTCGAAGTATTCGATCTCGTCCCAATGGTGGGTGTAGGCCTGCGACATCATGGACGACTTCCACTCCGTGTGGATCTCCCGGTGGCACTGGGCGCAGCGCTGGGGCGTCTCGAACAGGTCGTAGGATTTCTTCTGGGCCGGGGCGACCCCCACGGCCAGAAAGACCGCGAACAGGACGAAGGCGGCTCCGGCGGCGATCTTGGCGGCTCTGCCCATGGCGGCCTCCCGAGCTCTCATGACGTGGCCCCATTATAGGGGAAGTCGGCCGGCTCATTCAAATTCAGAAGGTCGCATATTCGGCCTGGAGCTGCGGCGCGGCCTTCGCCGGGACGCCGGGCGGGACGGCTGGAGAACCAGGGGGAGGCGGCGGTGGCGCGGCTGGAAAAAAGGGGCGAAAAATGCTAGAGTGAGGTCCCCTTCAGGGTGGGCGTTTAGCTCAGCTGGGAGAGCGCCGCGT
>DFYJ01000137.1 GCA_002383325.1 Candidatus Aminicenantes bacterium UBA4085 | reverse complement strand
CATTGAAGTAGGCGGGAACGGTGATGACGGCCTTCTCGATCTTCTCGCCGAGATAGTCCTCCGCCGCCTTTTTCAGCTTCTGCAGGATCATGGCCGAGATCTCGGGCGGCGAAAACTTCTTGCCCTGGGCCTCGACCCGGACATCCCCATTGGCCTCTTCGGTGATTCGGTACGGAACCTGGGCGATCTCCGTGGGCACTTCGCGATAGCGGCGGCCCATGAATCGCTTGATGGAATAGACGGTATTTTCGGGATTGGTCACCCGCTGCCGCTTGGCCACCTGGCCGACGAGGCGCTCGCCCTTCTGGGTGAAGCCGACGACCGAAGGAGTCGTACGGCCGCCTTCCTCGTTGGCGATGACGGTTGGATTCTCGCCTTCCATGACGGCGACAACGGAATTGGTTGTTCCAAGATCGATTCCTATGATTTTCGGCATATATGAACCTCCTGATTCAGATGTACGAGAAGAATATAAAATATTAGCATATTATTGTCAAGTATTATTTAGCGCCATTGTGTTACATATATAGATTTCAATAATATTCAAACATATTCAACATATTAATACAATGGCTGTTTTTAAGACTGGCGAATTGAAGGCTGTCCCCCCCGCTTCAGGAGAGTCTAGGCTTCGATACCCAGCTCAATAGAAGAGGATCGCAGTTTGCTCCGGAGCCGCCCAGAATATGGCTTGGGCGTCTTTCGGATCCCTGACGATGATCCTCATCTCCGAAAAGCCTTTTCCACTGGCGGCAGCCCCAATCAAGCGGACCGAACGGCCGGCGCTTCGGCCCAGTCCTCCGATCGCGTAGCCAAGTCGGCCGAATATTCCTCGCGGGCGCGGCCGTATCGTCAGCCGGACTCCGTTCCCCAGGATGAAGCGGTACTTCGTCGGCATGTCGACGAGCTCCAGTACGTCGTCACCGATGTCCTTGGGCTTGGGGGCATCCGCTTTCGGCTCCTTCTTCTTTCCAGGGGTCACATTGACCCTATCCTGGGCCGACCATCCGGACCTCTGCGCGATATTGAATGCCGCTATGCCGATCGGCCGGCCCCAAGAATTCATCCGCGCGGCCCTCCAGGTCTTGAGAACCATGCCCCGCGTTTTCAGACTCAGCGTTCCTGCCCCCGAGTCCACGACCAGGTAGACCGAAGAGGTTTTCGCCAGGCGAAGCTCCTCTTCCAGCCTCCGACTTTGGCGTCCAAGATCCTGGGCTTGGGCGGCGGCCGCCCCTAGGACTCCCGCCGCCAGCACCGCAGCGATCGTTCTTGTTCTCATGTCAGTAGATGTAGACCCTCGTCCCGATCCCGGCTGCTTGGTAGATCTCCCGGAGATCCTTGTCCCCCACCCGGACGCAGCCGTGGGTCACGTTGCGCCCCAGCATGCGCGTGTAGAGTGTGCCGTGGATGAAGTATCCGTTGCCGATACCCAGGGCGAAATCACCCAGGGTGTCGTTGTCGATCCTCTCGTTGTAGTCCGAGGGGATCTTCTCGCCCTCCTCGATGAAGGCCCAGTCCGGCTTGATCCAGGTCGGATTGACCAGCTTGCTCTGGACGGCGTGCTCCCCGCGCGGCGTATCGAAGATCCACGAACGGCCGCCGTCGGGATCCTCCAGGAGCCCGCCTGAGCCGCAGGAGACGATGAACTCCTTGATCGGCTTCCCGCCCCGCATCAGGGACAGTCTGTTCTCGGCTGTATCGATGATGATGTAGAGGCCCCTCGGCTCGACCGATTTGATCCTCGCCTCGAGGCTCCGGATGGATCTCTTCATCTCCTCCTCCGAGGCCTTTTTCGCCTCAGTTGCCGGCAGCGGCCGGGCAAAGACGAGCCGGTCGACCAGGCTGCCGGTCAGGATCAGAAGCGCCAGCGCCGTCGCGGCCCCAACCGAAGCCCCGACGACCCATTTCCAGCCGGCGATACGCTTCTTCTTCATTTTCCGAACGCCTTGATGTCGCCGAGAATCGTTCCCTCGACTCCCAACGCGCCGACGATCGTGACCGGGGTTCCGATCGCGGCGGCCTTGTAGACCTCGTCCATGTCCTTGTTCTCGAGTCCTACGCATCCCAGGGTCAGCTTATCCTTTCCCCCGCCGTGAATTTCGATCGCCCCGCCGGCCCCGACCCCGGGTGGAATCAGCCCCCGGCGCCTGGCCTCGGCCAGCTCCTTGAGGTCCGCGGCGTTGGGATAGTCGATCAGCAGGGCCTTGTAGAAGGCCGAGACCGGGAACTTGCGGACGATCCGATATCGGCCTTCTGGCGTCGCCTCGTCCCCTTCGTAAAGCTTGTCGGAAAGGCCGGACTTGCCGAGGCCGATGCCGTAGGTCGAGACGATTTCGCCCCGGCGTATGACGCTGAGCGTCCCTTCGATCTTGCTGACCAGGATGGCCGTGCCGCCCGTTCGCCGCGAATTGGCGATCGTCTCATCGGCCCAGGCCCGCCAGTTCCGCAGAACTTCGGGCTCCAGGTACCGCTCCAACCGCCGTCCGATGACGGATTGCGCCTGATCGAGGAATCCGGAAGCCTCCCTCAGGAGCGGGTCGGCTTCCTCCAGCTTGCCGGCGTCCAGGACAAGCCCGGCCCGGCCCAGAGTGATATCGCCGCGAGCCAGGGCATGGCGCACGGCCTCGTTGTCGTTGAAATAACCGGTCATGTCGCGCAGCCGGTCGCGCCGCCGGCTCAGCGCTTCCCAATCCCGGCGGAGGGATCGATACCGGCCCTCCCGGCTGATCCGGATCTCTTCCAGCAGGCGGCCGCCCTCGTCCTTCAAATCGGAGGCCGAGGCCGCCGCGGAGCGAAAATCGCGCCAGGGGCCCAGGCGGGCCTCCTGCCTGCGGACTTCCTCCCGCAGACCAGCCAGCTTCTCGCGGAAACGGGAGTAGGCCTGGGGAGCAAAAGAAGACGCCCCGGCCCCCCCGAGGGCTTCGTCGAGGCGCAAGGCCTCTCCTAGCTCGGACGGAACCGGGGCGGTCCGACAGGCTCCCAAGCAGAGGAGCAGCGCCGCCGCCGAAGCGATGCGGCAAGCGGCTCGCGGGCTCAAGCTTACTTCTTGACCTTGTCGATGGCGGCCTGGATCTGCTCCTTGACGGAGGTGACCTTGGCCGTGACGGCCTTGGCCGTGTTCAGGGCGCCGATGTAATCCTGGGCGTCGAGAGCGGTCTGGATGCCCGCGGCCTCGGTCTCAGCACCGGCCAGGTCGCCGGCCAAAGCCTCGAGGTCCTTGGCGGTTCCCTTGCCCTTGGGCGCCTTCTTGAGCATGTCCTTGACCTCGACGATCATCGTCCCGAGGGAGGCCTGCATGGCCACGGCCTCGGTCTTGACGGCGTCGATCTTGGCCGGTAGAGCCGCCTTGAGGGCCTCGGCGTCAACCTTGATCTTGTCCAGCATCTCCTTGGCGGGGCCGAACTTCTTGAAGAACTTCTTGTCCTGCCCGGCGATCTCGTCCATGGCCTTGGTCAGGCTGTCTTGAACGGCGGCCAGCTCCACAGGCGCGTACTTGTCCGCGCCGGCCTTGATGACGTCGTCGATGGCGGCCTTGGCCGAGTCGACGAGAGCCGTGGGCTGCTTGCAGCCGACGAGGACCACGGCCAAGGTCAGAACCAGAATCAGCGATTTCGTGAGATTTTTCATGGATATTTCCTCCTTTCTCACGTCCGAAATCATCTCCACCTAGACAATCGCCTCTTCATCAGAAAAGGGTTGCCCGGTTGAGACGAATACGCAAATTACGTTAGCACTTTTCAAGCCACCTGTCAAATGCCGGCCCGGTAAATGAAACGGGCCGCCGAAGGCGTCTCCGACGGCCCGTGATGGTTCCGGAAGAAGGCCTTATTTGTCCGGATCGATGATGAAGCCTTCCTTCATCATCCACTGGACCTCGTTGCGGGCGGCCCGGATGGCCTCATTGGCCATTTTGAACCGCTCTTCGACGCTGAAATTGAAGCGGGCCACGCCTTCCTCGATGGCTTTCGTCCCGACGGCCACGGCCTCGCGCGGGAAGACTTCCCACTCGTCCATATTCGGGATGATGTAGTCCTCGTGGATGCCCTTGTCTTCGGCCACCTTGGCCAGCTCGCGGGCCGCCGCGATGCACATGCCGTCGGTGATGGTCTTAGCCCTGACATCCAGGGCGCCCCGGAAGATGCCCGGGAAGCCCAGGGAGTTGTTGACCTGGTTGGGGAAGTCGGAGCGGCCGGTGGCCACGATCCGGGCCCCGGCTTCCTTGGCCTCCCAAGGCCAGATCTCGGGGATCGGATTGGCCTCGGCGAAGACGATGGCGTCCTTGGCCATGCCTTGGATCCACTCGGGCTTGATCGTACCCGGGCCCGGCGTGGACGCGCTGATCAGAACATCGGCGCCCAAGAGGGCTTCGGGGATCCCGCCCTGCTTGCCCTTGGGATTGGTGCGTAGGCAGATGTCCCATTTCTCCCTGTAGTTTTTCTGCAGGTTGTCCCGGTCAGCCCGGTCGCGGGACAGGATGCCCTTGGAGTCGACCGAGAGCATGTTCTCCCCGTTGGCCCCGGCCAGCATGATCTGATGGGCGATGTTGATGCCCGAGGCGCCGGCGCCGACGACCGTGATCTTGACCTCGGCGATGTTCTTCTTGACGACCTTGAGGGCGTTGATCAGGCCGGCCACCGTGACGCAGGCCGTGCCCTGCTGGTCGTCGTGCCAGACCGGGATCTCGCACTTCGCCCTCAGCTCTTCGAGGATGCGGAAGCACTTGGGCTGGGCGATGTCCTCCAGGTTGTAGCCTCCGAAGGACGGCTGCAGGGCCCGGCCGATCTCGATGATCTTGTCCGGGTCCTTTTCGTCCAGGCAGATCGGGAAAGCGTCCACGCCGCCCAGATACTTGTAGAGGATGCCCTTGCCCTCCATGACCGGCAGGCCGGCCTCGGGCCCGATGTCGCCCAGGCCGAGGACCCGCGTCCCGTCGCTGATGACGGCCACGGAGTTCCACTTGTTGGTGTACTCGTAGACCTTCTGCTTGTCGGCCGCGATCTCCTTGCAGACGGCGGCGACGCCGGGCGTGTACCAGATGGCGAAGTCGTTGAAATCGCGGACACGGCATTTGAGCGCGACACCCAGCTTGCCCTTGTAGAACTTGTGCAGACGGGGAGCGTCCTTGGCCGGCTGGGCGGCCTTCTCCAGCAGCTCTTCGACGGTGACCTTCTTCATTCCAGTGACCTCCTTGGGATGGAAAAGACGGATGGCTATTATATGTCAAAGGGAAGGCTTGTCAATCGGGCCGGAGCCCGCCGCCGCTCCCCCCAAGAGCCGGTCCAGCCCGATTTGCAGCTCGCCGCGCGAGCCGGCCGCCAGCTCGATCTCCCCCGTGTCCATGCGGATGGCATCCTCCGGGCAGGCCTCGACGCAGAAGCCGCAGAAGCAGCAGCGCGTCAGATCGACGGTGAAGCGGTCCGCCTGCCTCTGGATCTCGGGATCGGGATCTTCGGCGGCCTCGACGGCGATGCACTCCGAGGGACAGACCGTGACGCAGAGCAGACAAGCCACGCAGCGGGGACGGCCGTCCTCACGGGCCACGATCCGATGCAGGCTGCGGTGGCGGGCGGCCAGCGGCTTGCGCTGCTCGGGGTACTGGATCGTCTCCGCCCCGCGGCGCCGGGTCCGGACGCCGAACAGGGCCAGGCTATGGAAGGTCATGTTGACCAGGAAGTGGCGGGCCGTGATCCAGGCGCCCTTCAGGAGAGCGACGGCCGATGTTAACGCGCGGATCATGTCATCTCCCCGCCCAGAGGGCCGTGACGACGATATTGAGCAAGCCGAGAGGGATGAGCCCCTTCCAGCCCAGATTCATCAGCTGATCGTAGCGCATCCGCGGATAAGTCCATCGCAGGAGCACCTGGAGCCAGCAGAAGAAAGCGACCTTGATCTGGAAAGAGACGATGCGGGCCGCGGCGACCAGCCAGCCCGGCCAGGGCCACTCCCCTCCCCAGGGAAAGACGAAGCCGCCGTTCTCCAGCCACGGCACCTGCCAGCCGCCGAAGAAAAGCGTCGCCAGCAGGCAGGCCACGATCAGGAGCTCCATGAAGTCCGAGAACATGAACAGCCCGAACTTCATCCCGCCGTACTCGGTGAAGAAGCCGATGATCTCGGACTCGCCTTCAGGCATGTCGAAGGGCACCCGCTTGGTCTCGGCCAGGGCGGCGATAAAAAAGAGCAGGAATCCCAAAGGCTGGAGGAAGACGCCCCAGCGGGGCAGAAAGCCGGCCAGGCGGCCTCCCTGGAAGGCGACGATCTCGGACAGCCGCAGGCTGGGAAAGACCAGGACCAGCCCGACCAGGGACAGGCCCAGGGCCGCCTCGTAGGATACGACCTGGGCCGCCGCCCTGACCCCGCCCAGCAGGGCGAAGCGGTTGTTGGAAGCCCATCCGGCCAGGATGACGCCGTAGACCCCCAGGGCCAGCATGGCCAGGACGAACAGCAGGCCCACGTCGGCGTCGAAGACCTGGAGCGAGACCGGCGCCGAGCCGATCCGGATGTCGGGACCGAAGGGGATGGCGATGACGGAAACGGCGATGAAGAAAAATGTCAAAGCCGGAGCCAGGGCGTGCAGGAAGCGGTTCCCGAAGCGCGGCGCGAAGTCGCCCTTGAAGATCATCTTGATGGCGTCGGCGAAGGGCTGGAAGAGCCCGAACATCCGCAGCCCCAGAACGCGGGCCCGGTTGGCCCCGATCCGATCCTGCATGACGGCGCTCTGCTTGCGCTCGAGCCAGGTCAAGTACAGGGTCACGACCATGAACCAGGTCAGGACCGTGATGGTCTTGAACAGGATGATCCAGAAGGATTTCATTGCGGCTCTCCCCAATCGG
>DFYJ01000052.1 GCA_002383325.1 Candidatus Aminicenantes bacterium UBA4085 | reverse complement strand
CCGGCCCTGGCCGCCGTGTCCGAGTCGCGCCCGGTCCAGGACCCTCCCCCCGCCAGGACCCAGGCGCCGGTCAGGGCCGAGACCGGCGCCTCCCGGACGATGACCAGCCCCCAGCCGAAGTTCGCCGGCGCGCGCTACAGCCCCAAGTTCAAGGACGCCGACATCCGCGACGTCATCCTCTGGCTGGGCGAAGAGGTCGGCCTGAACGTCGTCTTCAACGACGAGGTCAAGGGCACGGTCACCTGCAGCTTCGACGACATCCCCTGGGACCAATTCCTGGACATCATTCTCAGGGACAAGAAGCTGGGCAAGACGCTGGAAGGCAACGTCATGCGCATCGCCCCCATGGCCACGCTGGCCACCGAGCAGGCCGAAGAGCAAAAGCTTCTCGACGCCCGCGAACAGGGCGGGCCCCTGATCGCCAGGACCTACACCCTGTCCTACGCCAAGGCTTCCGAGATCGAGCCTCTGGTCACAAGCAAGAAGTCCAGCCGGGGAGAGATCTCCGTCGATGCCCGGACCAACACCCTGCTGCTGCTCGACACCAAGGAGAAGCTCGACCTGATCGAGAAGCTCCTGGGGGTCTTGGACACGCCTACGCCGCAAGTCGTCATCGAAGCCCGCATCGTCGAGGCCACCTCGAACTTCGTCCGCAACCTCGGCATCCAGTGGGGCAGCAAGGCCGTGGCCGATCCCTACTACGGCAACCAGACGTCGCTCCAGTTCCCGAACAAGGTCTCGGTCAACGGATCCCTCATCCCCGAAGGCACCACGACCAAAGGCATCAGCGGCCCGCTGGGCGGCTACGCCGTGAACCTGCCGGCTACGTCCTTCTCCTCGGCCATTGGGCTGTCCTTCGCCAACGTCCTGGACACCCTGCGCCTGGACGTGGCCTTGACGGCCATGGAGACCAACGGCGACGGCAAGATCGTCTCCAGCACCAAGGTCACGGCCCTCAACAACAAGGAGGCCGAGGTCATCCAGGGCCGCCAGATCCCGGTCCAGACCACGGCCAACTTCACCGTCACGACCCAGTTCTTCAACGCCGCCCTGCAGCTGAAGGCCACGCCCCAGATCACCGCCGACGGCTCGATCATCATGCAGCTGGATATCCAGAACAACGCGGCCGACTTCTCCAACCTGGTCAACGGCATCCCCCCCATCACGACCCAGAGCGCTAAGACCCAGGTCATGGTGCCGGACGGGGGGACGACGGTCATCGGGGGCATCTCCCGGATGGAGGATTCCATCACCCGCGAACGGGTGCCTTTCCTGCACCAGATCCCCATCCTGGGAGCCCTGTTCAAGAACTTCGCCCGAACCAAGACGACCCGGGAGCTGCTGATTTTCATCACGCCCCGGATCCTGAAGTAGGAGATGGCGCCATGATCATGCGATCGATCCCCCCCGCCGCGGGCAAGACGGCGCTGTTTCTCCTGGCCGTCCTGGCCGCCGCCGCCTGCAACCCGATCGTGAACGACTCGACCTCCAACACTCTGCTGATCATCGAGAGCCTGACGGGCCTGGACCTGGACGGCCTGGCCAGCGGCTTCTGCAAGTCCGACGTCCTCTACACGGACCCCGACACGGGCGGCTCCTCCGTCGTGGCCGACATCGGAACCGCCATCCTCTCCTCGCAGCCGCTCGATCCCAACCCGGTCCTGGGCAACTCGACCTACCTGGACATCCAGCTGAACAAGATCTCCGTCGCCTACGTCCGGGCCGACGGGCGCAATACCCCGGGCCAGGACGTTCCCTATCCCTTCGAAGCCGGCATCGCCGGCACCGTTCGGGTCGGGACGCTCTTCACCCTGTCCTTCACCCTGGTCCGCGAAGCCGCCAAGCTGGAGTCGCCGCTGATCCAGCTGCGCAACGTGGCGGAGACCATCGAGGTCACCGCCGAGATCACCTTCTGGGGCAAAGACCTGTCCGGGCGGGCGGTCAAGGCCGTCGGCTACCTGCCGATCACCTTCGCCGACTTCGCCAATCGATGAGGAGAAACACCATGAGACCCCGCCGCACGGCCGCCCTTCTCGGAATCGCCGCTCTCCTCGTCCTGGCTTCCGCCTGCACCCGGTCCGAGATCGGCATCGAGTCGCCCGCCGGGCCCTCGACTCTGTCCCTGACCTTCGCCCTGGAAGCCAATCCCAACGTCCTCCTGGCGACCACGGAGCGCCCCAGCGCGGTCATCAAGGGCACCGTCCGGCGCAACGGCGAGCCGGCGGTCAACGTGCCGGTCTACTTCACCGTCCTGTCCGGCCCCGGCGAATTCGACGAGTACTTGACCCGGGCCATGGCCCTGACCGACTCGACCGGAACGGCCCGGGTGACGTACTACGGTCCCTCGTCCGACGAGCTCTTCGCTGACACCACCGTCCTGATCAAGGGGCAGCCGGAGACGTCCGGCTCGGACTACGTCCACAAGACGATCGAAGTCAGGGTTCTGAAGGGTGATTGAAGGCCGGCCGGCGCCTCAGCCGGCCCGGAGCACGGACTTGCGGATGGCAACGTCCCGCAGGGCCTCTTCCAGCGCTTCATCCAAAATCGCCGGATCGTCCGCCCGGACGATGATCTGAACCGACCTCGTCTCTCCCGACCCGCCGCCCCGAGGGGCCCCTTGCACCCTGGGACCGGCGCCTCCCGCCGGACGGAAGGACTCGGCCGGCCCAAGGACGTCCAGCCTATGGTCGGAAGCGCGCAGGCGCTCGGCCGTCTCCCGGGCCGCTCGGCCCAGGCTCCGCGGCTCGGCCGCGGTCAGGACAATCTCGGCCAAGGAAGAGAAGGGCGGATCGCCCATGGAGCGGCGGCGGAAGATTTCCTCCTCGAAGAAGGCGGCGTAGTCCCCCGCCGCGGCGGCCCGCACAGCGAAATGGTCGGGCCAGGAGGTCTGGAGCACGGCGGCCGCCTTCGGGTCGGCTTCATCGAGCAGCCGCAGGGGGCGGCGGATCTCCGCATAAAGTCTCTCCGCGGCCCGAAAGTCCGTCAGCCCGAGGATGCCTTCGGGATTGAGCAGCACGGCCAGCGAGGCCGGACCGGCCGTAGGCTGGTGGGCCAGCAGCGGCGAGCCGACCAGGACGTCAAGGCCGCCGGAGGCGAAGCGGTCCAGGACGGCGGCCTTGGCCGCGGCGGTTCGGACCCGGTCCGGATCGAAGCCGGCCACCCGGGCCGCGCGCCAAAGCCGCTTCAG
>DFYJ01000037.1 GCA_002383325.1 Candidatus Aminicenantes bacterium UBA4085 | reverse complement strand
CTGGCCCTGATGCACGAGATGCTGCACTGGGCCGCCGGCGGCCGCCACCCCATCGTCATGGGCAACATCAACCGATCCATGGCCCCGGGCTGGTCCATCTGGACGGACCAGAACGACAGCCTCTCCCAGCGCGACACGGGCTGGATGCAGTTCTACTGCGCCTCCAACCAGGAGGTCCTGGACACCGTCATTCAGGCTTTCAAAGTGTCCGAGCGGCTGATGATCCCGGCTATGGTCATCCTCGACGCCTTCGCCCTGTCCCACACGTACGAAGTCGTGGATGTCCCCGACCAGGCTCTGGTCGACAAGTACCTGCCGCCGTTCAAGCCGGCCATCAAACTGACCCCGGCCGATCCGCGGGCTTTCGGCGGGCTGACCGGATCGGAGCACTACATGGAGCTGCGCTACAAGCTCCAGAAGGACATGGAGAAGGCGCCGGCCCTGATCGAAGAGACGGGCCTCGAATATGAGAAGCTCTTCGGCCGCCGGCTCGGCCTGGTCGATCCCTACCTCTGCGACGACGCCGAGTTCGTCTTCGTCACCTCGGGAACGGCGGGCTACACGGCCCGCGTCGCCGTCGACGAGCTCCGCAAGTCCGGCCTCAAGGCCGGCAACCTGCGGATCAAGGTCTTCCGGCCTTTCCCCTTCGCGGAGATCCGAAGCATCCTGAAGAAGGTGAAAAAGGCGGCCGTCGTCGATCGGAACTGCTCCTACGGCGCCCACGGCATCTTCTACCAGGAAGTGAAGTCGGCTCTTTACGGCGAAGCGGGCACGCCCCCTGTGCTCGGCTACATCGCCGGCCTGGGCGGACGCGATATCACCGTGGACTCGTTCAAGGAAGTCGCCGCCCACGCCATATCCAAGGACCGCGCGGATGAGGAGATCGTCTGGATCGGAGTCAAGAAATGAGCCAAGAAGCCAAGAAGAAGAAGAAGAAGAAATTCACCATGACCCTGCCGGCCGAAGAGCTGATGGCCTGCGGCCACCTGGCCTGCCAGGGCTGCGGCGCCACGCTGGCCATGCGCTACGTTCTCAAGGCCCTGGGCCAGAAGACGGCCCTGTGCATCCCGGCCTGCTGTTGGGCCGTCATCGACGGCCCCTATCCCTATTCCTCCATGGACGTCCCCATCTACCACTGCGCCTTCGAGACGGCCGCCTCCACGGCCACCGGGGTCAAGGCCGGGCTCGAGGCGACGGGAGACACCGAGACGACCGTGGTCGCCTGGGGCGGCGACGGAGGCACCTACGACATCGGCATCCAGGCCCTCTCTGGCGCGGCCGAGAGAAACGACGACATCATCTACGTCTGCTACGACAACGAAGCCTATATGAACACCGGTATCCAGAGGAGCTCCGCCACCCCCTACGGCGCCTGGACCACGACGACGCCGGTCAAGCATTTCAAGGAGCGGCCCAAGAAGGACATCGACGCCATCATGGCCGCTCACCGCATCCCCTACCAGGCCACGGCCTCAATCGCCTACCCCGAGGACCTTTTCAAAAAGGTCATGAAGGCCAAGTCCATCAAGGGCGCCCGCTTCTTCCATATCTATGCCCCCTGCCCGACCGGCTGGAAGAGCCGGCCTGAAGACGCCGTCAAGCTGGCTCGGATGGTCGTCCAGAACGGGCTTTTCCCCATCTATGAAGTCGAAAACGGCGAGAAGTACACCCAGACCATCAAGGTCAAGGAACGCAAGCCGGTCGTCGACTATATCAAGCTGCAGGGCCGCTTCCGCCACCTCAAGCCCGAGCACATCGAAGCCATCCAGGCCACCATCGACCGGGAGTGGGAGCGCATGATGAAGAAGTTTGGGGGCTGACCCCGGCCAACGAGTCATCTTAGGCCGCTCTCCCCGCGGAGGGCGGCCTTTTTTTTAACCCTTTTTGCTTGCAATTGCATGGACAGGGTGTATAATATAAAGGAATCGATATATAAGGAGTTAAAGATGAAGAGAACGGCTTTGGCCATAGCCCTGACTGTCCTGACCGTACTTTCCCTGGGCGCCCAGGCGGTCTATCCCCCGGCCCCGGCCTTCGTGGGCAAAGACGTATCCGGCCGTACGATCGACTCGGCCGTTCTCAAGGGCAAGGTCGTGGTCGTCAACTTCTGGGCGACTTGGTGCCCTCCCTGCCGGGAAGAGATCCCGGACTTCGTGGCCTTCTATGAGGCCAACAAGGCCAAGGGCTTGGAGATCATCGGTTTCTCCGTCGACGAGCGGACGCCCGCTGAGATCAAGGCCTTCGCCGCCCAGAACAAGATGGGCTACCCGGTGATCATGGCCGACCTGAAGACGATACGGGCTTTCGCCCCGGGTGAATACATCCCGACGACCTTCATCATCGACAAGAAGGGGCTCATCCGACACAAGCAGGTCGGGGCCGTGAATCGCAAGACCCTGGAGGACTGGTTCCGGAAGCTGTCCGCGGAGAAATGATCCGAGGGGCTCCGCCTTTCTCCCGGCGGCGGACAAAATCCGCTGACGGCGTTTGACAATGCCGGCCAAGTGGATTAATACCATCCCTAGGATCAACGCCGTGACCATCGCCGCCGCCCTCCAAACGACCATGGAGGATCTGCCCTCGCAAGGCCTACCGTATTGGACCCTCTGGCTCCTTCTCTGCGTCATCCTCATGCTGGTGGCCTTCATCTTTCTTCGCGACAAGGACCTGCGCCAGCGGGTGGACTTCTTCCTGTCGGGGGCCAAGCGGCGGATGAAGCGGACCCGCATCCGGATGCGCCTGAACAAGGCCAAGAGCAAGCGCTCCGATCTTCTGCGCCAGTTGGGCGGGTTGTGCTGGGACTCCCGACTGTCCATCCCCCGGACCGCCTCCCTCATGCTCGAGATCGATGGTTGGGAGGAGAAGAGGTTGAGCCGCCAGAGCGGCCTGAAGGGCGCCCTGGCCAGGATCATGGAGCTCCAGCGCCAACAGGATGAGTCGCGGGCCCGCCTGCGCAGCCTTCTCAAGCTCAAGGAGACGGACCATCCGGCCGAGCCGCGGGAGATCCACCGACTGAAGGATGAGGAGAGGCGGATCCGCAGGGAGATCCGCGTCCAGGACCGCAAGATCCGGACGGATCAGGCCGCCGTCAAGCACCTGGAGTTCGAGAAGGGGGTCCGTCTGGAGGCCCTTGGCGACCTAGCCGACGAGGCCCGGCCGCCCGAGCCCGGGCTGCAAGATCTCTACGTCCAGATCGATGCGGTCAACCGATCCATCCTCCACTACCTCAACGAGATCGAGAAGCTCTTCTGAACGTGGCCAAGCCGCCTCTCCTCGTCCACATCTGCTGCGCCCCCGATGCCGCCTACGGCGCAACGGTCTTCCAGCGCGATCACGAAGTCACCGGCTTCTTCCACAACCCCAACATCTGGCCGTCCGAGGAGTATGACCTTCGCTGGATGGAGACTCAGAAGGTCGAATCCCGGCTCGGCTTCCGCCTGATGGAGGGTACCTATGATCCCAGGGACTGGGAAAGACGGGTAGCCCCCTTCGCCGCCGAACCCGAGAAGGGGCGGCGCTGCGACGTCTGCTACGCCCTGCGCCTGGACGCCGCCGCCCGGAAGGCCTGCGACTTGGGCCTCCCGGCCTTCGCCACGGTCCTGACCGTCAGCCCCTGGAAGAAGGCCGAGGTGATCAATCGCATCGGCGGCCGTCTAGGACGCAAATACGGCCTGCGCTACCTGGCCGCCGACCTGAAGAAGGACGGCGGCTTCGCCCGCAGCGTCGAGATCAGCCGCAGCTTCGGCCTCTACCGCCAGAAGTACTGCGGCTGCCGGTTCAGCTGGCGGCCTCGCTGACATGAAAGCCGCGGCCCGTCGCATCCTGGTTTCCGGCGTCGTCCAGGGCGTCGGCTTCCGGCCATTCATCCATCGCCTGGCCGGGAGGCTCGGCCTGGCCGGATGGGTCCAGAACACCGCCGCCGGCGTCGAGATCCACATCGAGGGCCGCTCGGCCTCCGTCCTCGACGGCTTCGTCCGGGCCCTGAGGGAAGAGCATCCGCCGCTGGCCGTCATTGAAGAGGCCCGAGTACGCCCGGCCCGCCGCGAGGGCCTGACCGGGTTCGAAGTCCGAGCCTCCCGCGGCGGCCCGGCCTTCGTCTTCATTTCTCCCGACATCTCCGTCTGCGACGCCTGCCGGCGTGACATGGCCGATCCCCATGA
>DFYJ01000091.1 GCA_002383325.1 Candidatus Aminicenantes bacterium UBA4085 | reverse complement strand
GGTCGATCATGATGTTCTGGGGCTTGAGGTCGCGGTGGACGACGCCGAGACGGTGGGCTTCGGCCAGCCCTTCGGCCGCCTGCCGGGCGATCGCGACGGCCTTGCCCACGGGCAGGGCCCCGATCCTGTGGATGAGGCTCTTGAGGTCCTCGCCGGGCACATACTCCATGGTGATGAAGTACGTGCCGGTCTCCTCCTCCCGGCCCAGGTCGTGCATCCGGCAGACGTGGCGGTGGGAGACGCCGCGGGCCAGCCGCAGCTCGCTGCGGAAGCGCTCGATGGTCTCGGCGTCCGCGGCGATCTCAGGGTGGAGGAGCTTGAGAGCCAGCTTCTCCCGGACCTCGGTGTCGAAGACCTTGTAGACGCGGCCCATGCCGCCGTGCCCCAGCTCCTCGATGACCTGGTAGCGGCGGGCGAAGGTCGTGCCCGTCGTCAGCTCGCGGATGGAGAGGCGCAGGGTCATGGACGCGCCAGCGGGAGCGTCCCCGGACGGGAGGGGAGCGGCGCAGCGGCCGCAGAAGCTCGCCCCGGGTGGATTCTCCATCTCGCAGCGGGAGCATCTCATGGGGGCCCTCCCTTGTCCGGCCTGAATTCCCTATGGCGGGAGTCTGGCCTTTATCACCCGCAAAGTCAATCCGGCGGGAGAAGGGCGCCGGCCCGCAGCCCGGAAAACCGGCCGGCCGGTCAGGCGAACTCGAAGGGATCGGGCAGGCTCTCGGGCGGGATCTCCAGCCGGGAGGGATGCTCGATGAGGTCGGTCAGCAGGCCGATCGTCTTGGCGTAGTTGACCCCGTCGGTGATCCGTTCGTCCAGGCTGATGTTCATGTCCATGACGTCCTGGGCCTCGATGCCGCCGGCCTCGTTGACCGCCGGCACTTTCTTGGGCTTGCCGACGACGATGAAGAAGGGCGTATTGCCGAACTCGTACATATGGTGGAAGACGGGATCCAGGCCGATGCCGCCCAGGTTGGCCAGGTAGACGCTGGAGAAGAAAGCGTCGGAGCGGACGAAGGAGGAAGGCAGCAGGCTGAAGTAATCCAGGGTTCTCAGCATGCCCATGAAGGCGCGGGTGACGGAGCGGGGCACGCGGGTCACGGCATCGGTCAGCTTCTCGTCGCCGGTCGTGTCGCTTTTCTTGGTGGCGTAGACGATGGAGGAGACCTTGTCGATGACGTCCGCGATCGTCGACTTCGGGTCGAAGGAGATCTTGGCGTTGGTCTCGCTGGCCGACTCGGTCAGCTCGCGCTTGACGATGAAGGACAGATCGATCGACTTGCGCTGGTAGATGCGGCGGCCCGAGACGAAGCGGTTGGCGTCCGGCCGCAGGGCCAGCGTCCGGGCGCAGGCGGCCAGGACCACGTAAAAGAGGGAGATCCTCTTTTCCCGGCCGGCGTTGAACTTCTCCAGCCAGTCCAGGGTTTCGCGGATGCGAACCCGCTGCGGATAGAGAATGACCGACTCCGTCCGGGTCGGCATGAGAAAGGGGAAGGCCTTGCGGAATCCGGACAGCTTGCGCAGGTAGACGCCGTCGCAGCGCTTCTTCAAAGGCATGCGGACCTCCGTGCGTCAGGGGGGATGGCCGGGGGGATCGGGCGGCTCGCTCTCATCGGGCTTGGCGGGACGATACCATGGGTCGCGGCCGACTTCAAGCCTGTTGGGGGGCAGGGCACCCTTCACGCCATGGAGGCCCTCCGAAAGTCCTTCGCCTGATCGGGCGGGAACGGCACTCCGTCCCGTTCCCGGCCTCCGCAGGGGGGGCCGGGCCAGCCTCAGAGCGCGTCGATGATCGCGTTCAGCGCCGCGCAGGGCCGCATGGCCGCGCCGACCTTCTTCTTGTCCGGGTGATAGTAGCCGCCCATGTCCACCGGCCGGCCCTGAACGGCGATCAGGTCGGCTGCGATCTTGGCCTCGTTTTCCCCCAGGGCCTTGGCCACCGGAGCGAAGCGGGCCTTGAGCCCGGCGTCCTTGTCCTGGGCGGCCAGGGCTTCGGCCCAGTAGAGAGCCAGGTAGAAGTGGCTGCCCCGGTTGTCGATCTGGCCGACCTTGCGGGCCGGAGATTTGTTGTTGTCCAGGAACTTGGTGATGGCCGCGTCGAGCGTTTCGGTCAGGACCTTGGCCTTGGCGTTTTGGAAGGTGGAGCCGAGGTGCTCCAGCGAGGCGGCGAAGGCCGAGAACTCGCCCAGCGAATCCCAGCGCAGGTAGTTCTCCTTCTCGAACTGCTGGACGTGCTTGGGGGCCGAGCCGCCGGCGCCCGTCTCGAACAGCCCGCCGCCGGCCAGAAGCGGGACGATGGACAGCATCTTGGCGCTGGTGCCGATCTCCAGGATGGGGAAGAGGTCGGTCAGGTAATCGCGCAGGACGTTGCCGGTCACGGAAATCGTGTCCAGGCCCTTGCGGATCCGCTCCAGGGAGTACCGCATGGCCTCGACCGGGGCCAGGATGAGGATCGTCAGGCCGGTGGTGTCGAGATCCTTGAGGTAGGACTCGACCTTGGCGATGACCTGGGTGTCGTGGGCCCGGCTGCGGTCCAGCCAGAAAACGGCCGGGGCGTCGGCGGCCCGGGCCCGCCGGACAGCCAGCTTGACCCAGTCGCGGATGGGGATGTCCTTGGCCCGGGACATGCGCCAGATGTCCCCCGCTTCGACCTCGTGCTCCATCAGGACGTGGTCGCAGGCGGCGACGACGCGTACGATGCCGTCGAAGGGGATCTCGAAGGTCGTCGGGTGGGAGCCGTACTCCTCGGCCTTCTGGGCCATCAGCCCGACGTTGGGGACGCTGCCCATGGTGGCCGGGTCGAAGGCGCCGTTCCTCCGGCAGTCCTCGATGATCGTCTTGTAGGTCGTGGCGTAGCAGCGATCCGGGATCATGGCCTTGGTCTCGCGCAGCTTCCCGTCCGGGCCCCACATCTGGCCCGACTCGCGGACGACCACGGGCATGGAGGCGTCGACGATGATGTCGCTGGGCACGTGCAGGTTTGTGATGCCGTTGTCGGAGTCGACCATGGCCAGGGCCGGCCGCTCGGCGTAGACGGCCTGGATGTCGGCCTCGATCTCGGCCCGCTTGTCCTCGGGCAGGGACTTGATCTTGGCGACCAGATCGCCCAGGCCGTTGTTGGGGTTGAAGCCGACCGCCTTGAGGGTTGCGGCGTGCTTGGCCAGAGCCTTCTCGTAGAAGACCGCCACGGCGTGCCCGAACATGATCGGATCGGAGACCTTCATCATGGTCGCCTTCAAGTGCAGCGACAGCAACAGGCCCTCGGCCTTGGCGGCCTCGATCTGTTCGGCGTAGAAGGCCCGCAGAGCCTTCTTGCTCATGAAGGTCCCCGACAGGATCTCGCCCTCCAGGGCCGTCAGGCCGTCCTTGAGGACCTTGACCGATCCGTCCCGGCCTTGGAGCTCGATGCGGAAGGGCTTCTCCTTGTGGATGGTGACGGACTTCTCGTTGCCGTAGAAGTCGCCGCCGGTCATGTGGGCCACGTGGGCCTTGTTGTCCGGCTTCCAGGCGCCCAGCTTGTGGGGGTGCTTCTTGGAGAAGGCCTTGACCGAGAGCGGGGCCCGGCGGTCGGAGTTGCCCTCGCGCAGAACGGGATTGACCGCGCTGCCCAGGACCTTGGCGTAGCGGGCCTGGACCTCCTTCTCGGCCTCGGTGGCCGGACTCTCGGGATAGTCGGGCAGCTTGTAGCCTTGGGCCTGCAGCTCGGCGATGGCTTCCTGCAGCTGCGGGATCGAGGCGCTGATGTTGGGCAGCTTGATGATGTTGGCCTCGGGTGTCAGGGCCAGCGCGCCCAGCTCGGCCAACCGGTCGGGGATGCGCTGGGCTTCGGTCAAATAGTCGGGGAAGTTGGCGATGATGCGGCCTGCCAGCGAGATGTCGCTCAGCTCCACCTCCACGCCCGTCCCCTTGGTGAAGCCCTGGATGACGGGAAGAAGGGAGAAGGTGGCCAAGTAGGGGGCCTCGTCGGTCTCCGTCCAGATGATCTTGTGGCTGCTCATCGATCCTCCTCGGGTTGTCGTTTCAATCGGGTCAACCCCGGGCCGCCCGGGGGGGCGTCTCCGTGGCATCCATCCGGTCTCGATGAGTCGATGGCGCGATGAAGCATGACGCACCGGCTCAAAAAGGGAAACTACAATACCCAAACAACAGCGGAGTGTCAAGGAATCAAAGTCCTCTATTATCTGCGGCATAGCCGGGCTGGCGAAGGGGGCGGCCCCTCCAATTTGACTCGCGGCGAGCCCTCCGCTAGATTGAGGATGACGGGAGGGAGGGCTTCATGCTCAAATCCGGGATCATCCTGCTTTTCTTGGCGGCCGCGGCGCCGGTTCTGGCCGATCGATCGGCCGGCGTCGATATTCGCCGCGGCGGCTCGCTCTGGGCCCGCATCGACGGCGACGGCGCGATCCGCATCAACGGCAGCCTGGCCGGCCGCTGCGAGGAAGACGGCTCCGTCCGGAAGGACGGATTGCTTGTCGGCAAGATCGAGTCCGACGGCACCATCCGCATCGGCGGCAGCCTGGCGGGGGAGATCGAGGCGGACGGCAGGGTCCGCAAGAACGGCTCGATCATCGGCGGCATCGAGCGCGACGGCACGATCCGCAAGAACGGGTCGATTTGGGGCTCGGCCGATCCCTGCTGCTCCGATCATGGGGAGCTGAAGCGGATCGCCGCGGTCCTGGTTTTCTTCGCCGAGGACTATTTCTGATTCTTCTCCCATCTCTGGGGGGACGGTTCGGGGTATCGTCCNNTCCTCGGCGCCTGCGGAACTCCGCACGTTGGATCCTCCGAACTTCGAGACCACCCACTTCGTATCGTTTCCGTCAGATAGTCACGTGCTCAAGCATCCCTCGGCGGCCGTTGGCTACCCTCGTCGGGTTGTGGAAAAAGGCGCCGCCCTTGNNCCTGCCTCCCGGAGATGGGAGAAGATCCTTATTTCTAGCTACGCCGACGCGGCTCGGAGGGAAAACGGACCAGGCCGGCCGCCTGGAGGCTCAAGTACGGTAGGGCGACGGTGGCGGCGTAGAGGGGGTTGCTGGACTTGCCGGTGTCGGGATTGAACCACTCCCAGGCCTCGGCCGTCCCGTCCGGACGCAGGCTTTTTCTCAGCGTGGCGACGAACTCGCGGGCCATGTCCGCAGCCGCTTGCGGATCGGTGCGATGGATCGCGGCGATCACCCAGCCCGCCGGGGTTCCCCAATATCCGCCGTTCTGGTAGTCGCCCGGCTTGGAGACCGAGACCTGCCAGGCGCCGCCGTTGGCCGCGTTGTTGGCCGGAAGATGGCGGACCCAGCCTTGCCGCACAGTCGTTCCTTCCCGATAGCCGCGGGCCAGGGCCCGGGAGATCCTGTCCGCCGTATCTCCGTCCACGGCGCCGATGGCCACGGCGAAGGCGCTGCCCCAGACATCGGGCTGGTTGCCGACGCCGGTCGCGGAATGGAGCCAGCCTTCCTTCCCGTCTTCCTTCGTCCGGAGAAATGTTCCGGGCAGCGCCCGGCGGATCCGGGCCGCCTCCTTCTTATAGGTTGCGGCTCGGCCCGGCTCACCCGCGGCTTTAAAAAGCGCGGCCAGCCGGAGCCCGGCTTCGTACTTGAGCAGCGACGGGAAGAGAAGCTCGCCGCTCTTGGACTCGGCGTCGCAGAAGCCCCAGTCCTTGGCGTTCTCGGTCTCGATGTCCCCGGCCTTGACGAGTCCCGTGGCCGGATCGACCGGCGCAACGCGATAGGCCTCGCGGCAGAGGTCGGCCAGGCGGGCTTTTCCCCAGGACGTCTTGAGCTTCGACTTGAACAGGACCGTGCTGCCCGTAAGTCGCCAGTGCTCGTAGACCGCGCCGATGAAGTAGAAATGATCGTCCAGCGGCGGGTATTTCCCCCAGGGCGGTCCGCCCTGCTTGTCGCCCGTCTCGTAATTGCCGGGGTAGAAAGTCGGCCGGCCGTTGAAGTTGATGTGGTCGGGGACGGCGAAGGCGGGGATGACGACCCCCGGCCGCGGGACCCGATCGGCGGGNNGCTCCGGCCAGCAGCCGTATCCAACCCTCGATCTCGGCCGCGGGTATCAGGTCCCCTCCCAGCATCATCACTGCGTCCCGGACCCAGAAGGCCGGATAGCCCATGTTGCCGCCGGGGACGCGCAAGTCGTAAGGCGTCTCGTTGCGCCACTTTCCCGACGACCCGCCGGCCGGGAGGCGGGCCGCATCGACGATCCGGCGGGCCTGGTCCGCCAGGAAGGCGGCCTCGGCTCCGTCCAGGATCTGGGCGAAAGCGGTCGGAGAGAGCGCCAAGGTCGAGATGACGAGCGACAGAAGGACTCGAGGGTGCCGGGAGGATAGAGACGTCATCGATGGCCGCCGCCGCGATCCGGGACCGGATCAGTTTCATCGGCCTCAGGGGCTGCACCTTCGGAAGCGAGATAGGACGCCACCGTGCCGTCTTCCCCGAGGTATCCGACACAATCGGGATGAAGCGGCATCAGGCTGAATCGCTCCCGGCCGTCCCCGCTCCGGACGAAACCCAGCGGAAAGAGCCGGCAGACCAGCGGGCGGGCCGGATGGATGCCGCATCCGCTCCCGTCCAGGAAGACGCAGTCGCCGTCCGGCTTCAGTCTGATCGTCCCGTCGGCCGGATCCAGGAAGCGGGCCCGCAGATCGTCGGAGGGGATGCCCAGACGCTCGGCCATCCGGGCGATCTCGCCAGCGTCCGGGGCGATCCGCTTATTGTTGCAGCAGGCCCGGCAGCGCTGGCACTTGAAGAAGAAGGGGCTCGACCGCTCCAGGTTGAAGCACAGCCCGTCCTGCCCGAAGATCATGGAGCCAGGATCCGCAGGGCGCCCGGCAGGGCCCGGAAGGTGATGGTCCGCGGCGCCCCGCTCGGTGTGCCCTCGATGATCTCGCCGTCGGTCTGGATGTCCAGGCGTGTCTCGGTCCGCAGGGAGAACTCGGGAGCCCGGATGATGCGGACCTCGGGCTGGCCGATGTGGGCCCCTGTCCTGGTCAAGGCGTAGAGCCGGGCCAGGCGCCGCATGGTGCAGGGGCCGATCAGACAGGCGTCCAGTCGCCCGTCGCCGGGGTCGGCTTCCGGGGCGATGATCCGACCCGTGGCCCAGACTCGGGTGTTGGCGAAGACGGCGATGGTCAAGGGCCCCTCGATCGATCCGCCTTCCCAGTCGATGGACAGGCGGATGGGGACGTCCCCGGTCCGATAGGCCGAGCGGATGCCCACGACCCCGGCCAGGGTTTGGCGGCGGGCCAAGGCCGGCCGCCGTCCGGCCAGGTCGAAGACGAAGCGGTTGACCGCCGCGCCCAGGCCGACGTTGGCCTGGCCCAGGAAGAATCCCTTGGGCTGCCCGTCCTTGAGGACGAGCCCGGCGTCGATCCGCCGGACCCGGCCGTCGCGAAGCGTCCGGCAGGCCTCCTCCAGGCCGGTCAGGCCGAAGGCGGCGGGGATGTCGTTGGACGAGCCGAGCCCGATCAGGCCCAGGACCGGCTGTGCCCCGCTGGAGCCGGCCCCACCGGCCAGGATCTCGCTGGCCATGATCTGGAAGGTCGAGTCGCCTCCGGCCCCGGCCAGGACGCGGTCGGCGGGCCCGGCCGCGGCCAGCTTGCGGACCATCTCGCGCAGGTGCTCTTCGCTTTGGGTGACGATGAGCGAGTAGGCCACGCCCAGACGGCGGAGCTCGCCCTCCAGGCGGGCCTGGGTCCGGCGGGCCAGTCCTCCGCCGGCGGAGGGGTTGAGCAGGATGGTCAGGGGTCCGCGCGCGTCCGTCATGTCGGCTCCTTCCGCATGCCCGCGGCCCGCTCCTTGAGCACGGCCCGGGACCGCTCGATATCCCCCCTCACATTTCCGACCACCGGTATCCAGAAGACGATGTTGACGGCCCAAAAGACGAGAACCGCGCCCATGGCCGTCCGCAGGTCCCAGAGGGTCGCCGCGTAGGAGGCGATGAGCGGGCCGAGGGCGTTGCCGGCCAGGTCCATGACCGAGGCCAGCGAGACCATGGTGCCGCGGTGTTCGGGCAGATTGATGTCGGCCAGGGTGCCGTACCAATTGGGATTGACGCCCTGGTTGATGAACATGGCCGCGGCCACGGTCAGGACCAGGCCGAGCATGCCGGGCGAGGCCAGAGCGGCCTGCCAGCCGCCGGCTTCGGGCGCCCGGGCCCGGCTGGCCAGAAACAGGACCATGAAGACGATCGGGACGGCGTTGCAGAACAGGGCCGTCAGCGCCTTGGCCCGCTTGTCGCGGCGGAATCCCCAGTCGCCCAGCCGGCCGAAGACCAGGGCCCCGGCCGCGCCGGCGGCGAAGACGGCCAGGAGCATGACATTGACGGAGCCGGCCTGGAGGTTGTGGATCTCCTTCATGTACTTGAAGATCAGGAAGAGGACGATGGAGCCCGGGATGACGTCGATGAAGTTGAGAACCAGCCAGATGTTGCTCCGGGTCCGGCCGAGAACGGCGATATCGGCCCGGGAAATCCGGAAGTCGTAGCGGGCGCCCTCCAGGATGGCGCCGCGCAAATCCTCCTCGCGGCCGCCGTGGGCGGGCTCTCGGAAGAGGGCTAGGAGGGCGGCCGCGGCCAGCTCGGCGGCGCCGACAAGGAGATAGGCGGTCCGCCAGCGCGAGCCCAGCGCCCCGGCCAGGCCGAATCCGGCCAGGCGGCCGACCAGCATGGCCACGGACATCAGACCGAAGGCCGTTCCTCGCCGTCCCGGCTCCACCGTATCGGCGGCCAGGGAGAAGGCGGCTGGGACGAAAGCTCCGGCCCCGATGCCGGCCAGAGCCCGCAGGGTGAAGAAGGCGGCGTAGCCGGAGGGTCCGGCGGGAACGAGCATCGTGAGAAGGGAGGCCGCGCCGGCTAGGGCCGCGCCTCCGGCGCAGAAGCGCAGCCGGGCGCCGCGGTCCGAGAGGATGCCGGCCGCGATCATGGCCAGGGCCGAGAGGGCCGTGGCGGCGAAGCCGACCCAGCCCAGCGGGACGACATTGCGGGCCGATCCGAAGAATTCCGCCAGAAGCGGGTTGAGGAAGGGCCCCAGCAAAGCCGGCTCGGCGAAAACGGGCAGAAGCCCGGCCGCCAGGGGAAGAAACGGAACCGGTCGGGCGTCGTAAGGGCGGAGCATGGGTTTCGGCGGTCAGCTGAGATATACCCCATGTTCCGGCGGGGTTCAAGCCAAATCGGCCGCTCGGACTGGGAAAAAAGGATTGACTCGAGTCCGAGGGCGGTCTATCGTAGAGGCGAGCAAGTGAGAAAGCCGTGGTGAAATTAAGCAAGAAGGCCTGGAAGACGATTGCCCTGGTCGGCTATTGGGCCGTCACGTTTTGGCTTCTCTACCCCCTGATCTTCAAGATCATCACCCCCCTGAAGGCCGGGGAATACTTCGTCCGTTCGGCCCTCGGGGTCACCCTCCTCATTTTAATCTTCGGCAAGACGTTCTTCGACCTTCTCTTCCCGATGGAGTTGTCCAAGGCCCGCAACCGGCTGAACTGGATTTTGTTGTCCGTCTACACCACGATCATGGCCGGCGGCATCATCTTCATGCTCGTCCGGATCCTGGCCCTCTACCTCAATGAGAACGCCGATACCTATACCGGGGGCGGCATCGAGTTCTAAGCCCCGGTCGGAGCGTCTCCGATATGAAAGACCTTCTGGCGTCCCTTCGCCCCGGACAATGGGTTAAAAACTTCTTTGTCTTCGCCGCGCCGCTGTTCGGGAAAGTCCTGTTCCAGAGGGAGCCGGCCCTGCGCACGGCGGCGGCTTTCGGCGTCTTCTGCCTTCTTTCGGGCGCTCTTTACCTGGTCAACGACATCCTCGACGCGGAATCCGATCGGGTCCATCCCCGGAAGGCGAAGCGGCCGATCGCCGCGGGCCGCTTGCGTCCGGGCACGGCTTGGGTCTGGGCCGCCGTTCTGGGTGCAGCCGGGCTGGCGGCGGCGGCCGCCTTGGACCAGCGCCTTCTGCTGGCTGCCGCGACCTACATCCTGCTCCAGACCGCTTACTCCCTGGCCCTCAAGCGAGTGGTCATCCTGGACGTCTTCATCGTCGCTTCCGGCTTCGTCCTGCGGGTGGCGGCCGGCGGCTTTGCGGCAGGCGTGGCGCCGTCCTCCTGGCTGCTCGTCTGCACCAGCCTCCTGGCCCTGCTCGTGGCGGTCGGCAAACGGCGCCACGAGTTGATGCTGCTGGAGGAGCGCGGCGGGGAGCACCGGGCCGTCCTGCGCGAGTACACGCCGGCCCTGCTGGACCAGATGGTGGCCGTCGTCACGGCGGCCACGACGGTGGCCTACGCTCTGTACGTCATGGATGAGGCCACCGTGGAGCGCTTCGGATCCGGGCGCTTGCTGTGGTCAGCGCCCTTCGTCCTGTACGGGATCTTCCGCTATCTCTACTTGGTCTACCGCAGGGGGGAGGGCGGCACGCCGGAGGAGATGATCGTCAAGGACCTGCCCTTCCTGGCCTCCATCGCCCTTTGGATCTGCGTCTCCGTCGCCCTCATCTATCTCTGAATTAGCAGACACATACTAATTAGTATGTGTCTGCTAATTAACGGATGTAGCGGAGAGTGCGGGGCTCGCGCTCCAGGTGGAAGACGATCATGGCCTGCAGCGCGGTCCGGATGGGGCGCATCGTCTCCGCCCCGAATCCCTCGAGCGGCTCCCGCGGCGGCGGATTTTTCCGGGCCCACTTCAGGAACGCGGCCATCTCCGGCCCCACGGGCTCCTTGCGGGCCGGGGCGCAGCCGCCGCAGTAAACCCCGTCGCGCCGCGGCGACAGCCAGGCCGCTTCGACCTCGGCCACCGCCTTTCGGCAGGCCTTGCAGCGGCCGACCTCGGGCAGGATGCCGTTGATCTGCAGAAGCCAGGCCTCGAAGTACCCGGCCAGCAGGTCCGGGTCACCCTTGTCCCGCAAGGCCTGCAGGACGGCCAGCAGGAGACGGAAGAGCGTCTCCTCGCGGGTCCTGGGGGGCGCGAACTCCTCGATCAGCTCGGCAAAGTAGGCCAGCTGGCAGCTCGTCTTCGGGTCGGCCTGGATGTCGAAGAACGATTCGACCAGGTCGGCGTTGCTCACGGTGACCAGGTCGCGGCGCTCCTTCTCGTAGAAAAAGATCCGTACGTGCGACATGGGCTCCAGGGCCGAGCCGAAGCGGTTCCCGAACTTGCGGGCGCCCTTGGCCACGCCGCGCAGCAGGCCTTTGTCCCGGGTCAGGAAGGAGCAGAGCTTGTCCTGGTCGCCGATCGGCGAGGTCCGCAGGGTGACGGCTTCGGCCTGGTCGGCGGGCATGGCGGGGTTCCCCCGCCCTCACTCGTTGAAGGTGATGTGGAGGGCCTTGATGCGGGCCTGGACCGCTTCGGGAGTCATGTCCAGCTCGGCCGCGGTCTTGACCAGGTCCCACTTGGTCCGCAGCAGGACCCGGTGCAGGGTGGTCCGCTCGAACTGCTCCAGGGCCTCGGCCAAGGGGGGCGATGCGGGCAGGCCGGCCCCCGTCTCGCGCTCCCGCGTCTCGACCAGCAGGGCCAAGTGCGCGGGGCCGATCTCCTCCTCCTCGACCAGGATGACGAAGCGCTCGATCACGTTCATGACTTCGCTGACGTTGCCCGGCCAGGAGTAGTTGAGGAAGGCTTTGAGGGCCTCGGGATGCATGGTCTTGGGCTTCTTGCCGTACTCGGCGGCGAAGGCCTGCAGGAAGTGGTCGATGAGCGGCGGGATATCCTCGGTGCGCTCGCGGAGCGGCGGGATGAACATGGGGATGACGTTCAGCTTGAAGTAGAGGTCCTCCCGGAAGCGGCCCTTGCCGATCAAGTCCTTGATGGCCTTGGTCGAGGCGGCGATGATCCGCGTGTCGAAGGACACCGGGTCGTTCGACCCGACCGGCTCGAAGGACTGTTCGATGAGAGCCTTGACCAGCTTGGCCTGGGTCCGCAGGCTCATGTCCCCAACCTCGTCCAGGAAGAGGGTCCCGCCGTCGGCCTGCAGCAGCTTGCCCTTCTTGTCCTTGACGGCGTGGGGCGCGGCGCCCTTGATCGCGCCGAACAGCTCCGCCTCGATCATCTCGTCGGGGATGGCCGCGCAGTTGATCTCGACGAACCGCTTGTCGCGGCGCAGGCTCTGGTCGTGGATCAGCCGGGCGATCAGCTCCTTGCCGGTGCCGTTCTCGCCCGTCAGCAGGACCCGGCCGTCGGTCGGGGCGGCCTTCTTGATCTCCTCGCGCAGCCGGACGATGGCCGGGCTGCGGCCCACCAGGTGGGTTCGGGCCCGGGTCTTCTCCCGCAAATGGAGATTCTCCTCCTCCAGCTTCTGCTGGCGGAGGGCGTTCTTGACCGTCAGCACCACCTTCTCCAGGGTCAGCGGCTTCTCCAGGAAGTCGAAGGCCCCCAGCTTGGTGGCCTTGACGGCCGTCTCGACCGTGCCGTGGCCGGAGATGACCACGACCTGCGGCGGGGCGTCCATCATCCGGATCCGGCGCAGGACATCCAGGCCGTTCATCTCGGGCAGCCAGATGTCCAGCAGCAGCAGGCCGAAGGCGCCCTTCTGCAGGGCCGCCAGGCCCTCCTCGCCCGAGGCCGCGGTGCGGACCGCGAAGCCCTCGTCCTCGAGGATGCCTTGCAGGGAGGAGCGGATGCTCGCTTCGTCATCGATGATCAGGATCTTGTCTTGGCTCATGCGGGTAATTGCAGGGTGAAGCAGGCCCCATGGGGTTTGACGTTGCGCACGTCGATGGTGCCGCTGTGCTCTTTCATGATCTGGGCTACGATGGCCAGCCCGAGTCCGGTGCCCTTCTTCTTGGTCGAGAAGCGGGGCAGGAAGAGCTTGTCCTTGTCCTCGACCGCGATGCCGGGGCCGGTGTCCTCGATCTCGACCTTGACCAGGCGGGTCTCGCGGTCGAAGCCGGCGTGGACGAGGATTTTACCCTTTTTCGACATGGCGTCAATAGCGTTGTCGAAGAGGTTGATGAAGACCCGCTTCATCGGCTCGGGGTCGAGCGGCTGGCGGACCGGCACCTCGGGCTCGATGGCCACCTCGAAGTTGATGTCGGCGAAGATGGGCCGGAAGGGGGCGATGGCCTGGTCGATGATCTCGGACAGGGAGGCCGGCTGGAGGTTGAGCTTGGGCAGGCGGGCGAACTCGGAGAACTCGTCGACCAGGGCCTTGATGGTCTGGGCCTCCTGGATGATGACCCGGGCCCCCTCCTGCAGGGCGACCGGGTCGGCCGGCTCGGGGCGGCCGAGATTCTTGAGGATCCTCTCCGCGTTCAGGGTGATCGGCGTCAGCGGGTTCTTGATCTCGTGGGCCACCCGCTGGGCGACCTCCTTCCAGGCGGCCACCTTCTGGGCCTTGATCAGCTGGGATAGGTCGTCCAGCACGACCAGCAGCCCGCTGAAGCCGCCGCCCGGCGTCTTGAGCGGCGACAGGGTCAGGGCCAGGACCAGCTGCTGGCCGTTGAGCTGAAGGGAGATCTCGCGGTCCGAGATCCGGTAGCGGGCTTTCATCCCGGCCTCGATGCCCTGGGCCAGCTCGGCGTAGCGGTCGTGGCGGAGAATCTCCCGGTAGGGCCTCCCGGCCACCTCGGTCCCGGCGGGCAGGGCCAGCATGTCCCGGGCCGAGGGGTTGATGGTGGCGATGCGTCCGCCTCCATCCAGGGCGATGACTCCGGTCGTGACCGTGTTCAACAGGGTCTCGATGTACTGCTGGCGGGCCTCCTGCTCGGCCGTCTTCTGGGCCAGGCGGTCCTGTCCGGTTTGGATGTCGGCGATCATCTGGTTGAACGACTCGATCAGGATGCCGATCTCGTCCGAGGCCGGGTCCTCGACCCGGACCGCGAGATTGCCCCGGGACACCTCGCGAGTAGCCTGGGCCAGCTTCTCGATCGGCACGGTGATGGAGCGGGCCAGGTGGAAGCCGATCCAGGTGGCGGCGAAGACGACTAGCATGGTCACCAGGACCAGCATCAGCTGGTAGGTCGTCTTGGTCAGGTCCTTCTGCTGGCGTCCCCGGCTGTAGCGGTCAAAGTAAGCCTTGACGGCGTTGATCTTCTGGGCGTAGTTCTGGGGCAGGAACTGGCCGGTTGTGATCAGATAGGGCGTTCCATCCGGCAGACTGAAGGAGACGCCCTGGCGGATGAACTCTCCGGTGCCCATGGGCTTGATCTCGTCGAGCGGAACGCCGAACTGGGTCTTCTTGACCTTGTCCAGCTTCAGCTCGTTGTAATCCTGTAGCGGCAGATTCGGGTCGAGATAGACGAACAGCTCCTCCTCGCCCTGGTAGACGGCGATCTCGGCCAGTCTGTACTCGGCCAGCTTGGTCCGGACGAAAGCCTCCAGGGCGGCCCGCTTGTCCTCCGCCAGCAGGCCCTGGGCCCGCATCGCCTTCTCCAGCTGGACGGCGAAGTGCAGGGTCCGCTCCGACGTCGTGACGTAGAAGCCGTCGGCCACGGCCCGGGTATCCTCGAGCACCCGGTTGACGTCCATTTTCAGCCACTGCTCGATGTTGCGGCTGATCAGGTCGCTGGTGAAGAGAAACAGCAGCAGGGTGGGGATGAACGAGAGGGCGGTGAAGAACATCACCAGCTTCGTCTTGAAATGGGATCCGACCACCCTGCGCTTGCGCTCCAGGTACAGGCGGACCAGGTTGCGGCCCAGGACGAAGAGCAGGATGAGGGCCAGCAGCAGGACGATGAACTGGAGGGCCATGAGCAGGATGCCGGTGGCCTTGGAGGGGGAGAACTCCTGGACCCGGCGGAGCAGGTAGTCGATGACGAAGTAGAGGACGATGAGAAGCGGGATGACAAAGATCAGGACGCGGGAGCCCCGCTTCTTGGGGGTCAGGACGTCCTTGGTCTCGGACATGGGGGCCTAAGCGGCGGGCTCGGGGGAGGGAGCCGGGGCCGGGGCCTGCCGGAGGAAGCCGGAGGCCGTCTCCCGGTTGATGCGGACATCGGTCCGCACCGTGCCCGAGGCGCCGAAGGGGAGGCCGGGCCGGCCGTTCAGCGTATAGTCGACTCCGCCGGCGTTCCCGATCTGGATGACAAACTCCTTGTCGGCGCCTAGGGAGGCTGTGCGGCCGGCCGCTTGAATGCCGTCCAGGACGATGCGGCCGTCGGCGGCTACCTGGATCCAGGTATCGGCCGTGAAGCGCAGATCCAGCTTGAGACCGTCGGCGAAGGAGGGCGGGGCGCCGGCGGAAGATCCGCCCGCCGCGGGCGCGTCCGCAGCGGCCGGCGTCTCTATAGGTATCTCGGTCGGAGCCTGAATTCGGACCGGGGCCTGGACGGTGGGCGCGGCGGACGGGAGGGTCGGCGCGGGCTTGGGCCGGGACTGGATGTAGAGGAGGATCAGGCAGGCCGCGGCGGCCAGAATCAGGACGACCAGGATGGACAGGACCCAGGGGCGGAGGCGCAGGCCGCGGCGGCGCGTCTTGCCCGAGCGGCCCGCGGTTGCCCGGAAGTCCTGCAGCTCGGGCCGGTTGATATGAGAGGGCTGGGCGGTCGTCCGGCTCCCGCGCTCCCTAGCCGGCGCGGCGGGCGCCTCGCGGACCGGGTCGGAGGAGGGGAATCGCTCGCGGTAGAGATCCTGGAAGCGGGCTTCGTCCGCTCCGACCGCCCGGACGTAGGCCTTCAGGACGCCCTTGATGAAGAAGGGCTCGGGCATCTGGTCGAAGCGCTCATCCTCAAGATTCTGCAGGAGGCGGGTGCTGATCTTGGTCTGGCGGGCGATTTCGGCCACAGACATGGCGGCCCGTTCGCGCGCCTGTTTGAGCTCCTGGCCGAGGGAAGACATGAGGGTGATGCGGAGATTGTAAGGCAGGGCCCGACGGCTGTCAATCGAGAGCCTGGGCCGAGGGAGGGCTCAGACCCGCAGGAAGCGGGATAGGGAGCTCAGGCTGCCGATGAAGCCGACCAGCCCCCCGCCCAGGACCAGGCTCACGGCTTGGGCCAGGGTCAGGTAGCGGAAGCCGAAGAGCTCCTGGAGCGCGCCCATCGAGGCCCCCAGGTAGATCGGGAGAAGCTTGACGACGGCCAGGATCAGGCCCAGCGAGAGGAAGCCTCCCAGCAGTCCCATGGCCACGCCCTCCAGAAGGAACGGCGTGCGGATGAAGGAGTTGGTGGCGCCGACCAGGCGCAGCAGCTCGATCTCGGACTGGCGGGCCAGGACGTTGAGCTTGATGACGTTGGAGACGATCAGCAGGGAGGCCAGGATGAGGATGCCGCCCAGGAAAAAGCCGGCGTTGCGGGCCAGGCGGCTCAGGGACCGGACCCGCTCGGCCCAGTCGCGGTTGAACTGGGCGTCGGTGATCGCGGGCGAGATGCGGGTCTCGGCGATCAGGCGGGCGACGTCGTCGGCGGAGACGTCGGGCCAGCGCAGGTCCGCCTCGACCGTGGCCGGGAAGGGGTTGTCCTTGAGGTTGGCGACGATCTCGGCCAGATCGGGGAAGTCCTTGAGGAAGCGGGCCAGGGCTTCCCCGGCCGGGACCGTTCGGACGGCGCCGACCAGGGGCGAAGCGCGCAGGCCGGCGGCGATGCGGTCCCGCTCGGCGGGCGACGCGTCCGGGCTGAGGTCGAAGACGACGCTGACGTTGCGGGACAGCTCGCCGGCCTTCTCGGTCAGGTTGTTCGACAGCGACAGGAAGATGCCCAGGATGAGCGAGGACAGGCAGATGATGGTCAGGGAGAAGAAGTGGCGGGTCTTGAACTGCCAGAGGTTGTTCAGCGTCTCGCGCAGGAAATAGCGCGGCTGGACGCGGGCGGCGCGGCTCATGCCCGGCCTCCCCGGCGCTGGGTCTTGCCCTCGTGGAGCAGGACGATGCGGCCGTCGAAGCGGCGGATGAGGTCGCGGTCGTGGGTGCAGATGACGACCGTGGTCCCCTGGCGGTTGATCTCCTGGAACAGGCCCATCATCTCCGAGGCCAGCTCGGGGTCGAGGTTGCCGGTGGGCTCGTCGGCCAGAAGAATGGTCGGGTTGTTGACCACGGCCCGGGCCACGGCCACCCGCTGCTGCTCGCCGTAGGACAGCTCGGAGGGGAAGTCCCAGATGCGGTGGTGCATGGCCACCATGCGCAGGGCGATGAAGACGCGGCGTTTGAGGTCGCGGGGCGGGATGCCCTGGACCCGCAGGGCGATGGCCACGTTGTCGAAGACCCGCTTGTGGGCCAGGAGGCGGAAGTCCTGGAAGACGATGCCCATGACCCGGCGCAGGAGGTGGACCCGGGGATCGGGCAGGTGGCCGACGTTCTTGCCGGCCACGAAGACCTGGCCGTGCGTGGGGATGACCTCCCGGGTCAAAGTCCGCAGCAGGGTCGTCTTGCCCGAGCCCGAGGGGCCGGTGATGTAGCAGAAATCGCCCCGGCCGATGGTCAGGCTGATGTCCGACAGGGCCCAGTGGGGCTTCTGGTATTGGACCCAGACGTGCGCGAGCTCGATCACGCCGCTATCATAATCCGAAAGCCCGAATTAGCAAATCCCGAATCTGCCGATACATACCGAATTCATCAGATTCTTCTCCAGATTTCGGGGGAACAGAGCGATTTGGGGTATCGGCCAACGGCGAGATAGCGCAGCCTTTTTCCATATCTCTCTGAGGGCACCCAGCCCTTGCGGGGACCGTCGAAGCGACGTCCCTTCGAGGGCTACGCAAGCTCCGCGGGCGCCGAGGGATGTTTGAGCACGCAACAATCTCACGGAACCGCGATGGAGTGGGTGATCTCGATGATCGTTGGGTCTTGAATGCGGAGTTCCGCCCTCGCGGGAACCATCGAAGTGCTGTTCCGACGAGGACTGCGAAGCNNGAAGCGCGCACCCCGAAATCTGGCGATGAACCATCAATTCGGTATGAGCCTGGTGATTAGAGAGTGAAGAGGTACATCAGCCAGCCGAAGGCCAGCGCCCCGCCGGCCATGGCCAGGAAGAGGAACAAGCCGTACTTCAGGCGCGACGGCTTGTCCTTGCGCCGCAGCAGGGCCAGGACGACGGCGACCAGGGCGGCGTAGATGACCATCGACAGAAAGTGGCTTTCGAAGATCATGACTTCTTCCCCGCGGCGATGTCGGCGGCGTCCAGGGCGATCAGGTAGTTGAGCAGGCCGGCGCCGGCCAGGTAGGCCGTGCCGAACTCGAAGGTGACCAGCTTGAGATCACCCAGCCCGATAGGCAGGAAGCGGGACAGGATGTAGACCAGGCCGTTGCCGATGTCGGAGAAGAAGGCCAGGACCGTCAGCGGGTTTTCGGTCTGGTAGGGATAGATCTTGCCCGACATCAGGAGACCCAGCCCGGTCATGGCCAGGATACAGGCCAGGAAGGTCAGGCCGCGGGCGTACTTCTTCTGGACGATGTGGCCCAGGCCGGGAACCAGCCAGCCGAGAAGGAAGACAGCGATGCTTTTCATGGCTTTCGAGCGCTCATCATAGACCAAACGCTCCCTGCGGCGCAAGCGTTGCCGAGAGGAGCAGGCCGACGGCGCCCGGGAGAGGAATCTGGTACAATCCGCCCATGCCCGAGCTGCCCGAAGTCGAATCCGTGGCCCGCAGCCTGCGCCGCCGCGTCCTGGGCTTGCGGATCGAGGCCGTGAAGGCTTTCCCGCCCCGGACGGCATCGAGCCGGCCCGGACGGACCGGCTGGGGCNNGGGGCGGGAGCCGGGAGGCGCGGTCCGCCGCTTCGGCCCCCCTGTCCGAGCTGGCCGGCCGGACGATCGACGCCGTCGGCCGGCGGGGCAAGGTCCTCATCCTCGAGTGCGGCGGCCTGGCTCTGCTCTTCCATCTGAAGATGAGCGGCCGCTTTCTCTGGAGCCGTCCCGGAAGACCGCGCGGCCGTCATGTCCATCTGGTCCTGCGCTTCCGCGGCCTCGACCGCGAGCTCCATTTCGAGGACGTCCGCAAGTTCGGGCTGGTCCGCTGTCGCCCGCTCGACGGGCTGGCCGCCTGCCCCGAGATCCGTTCCCTTGGCCCCGAGCCGCTGGAGATCCCCGCCGGCGATTTCGCCGTCCGTCTCGAGGCCCGCCGGGGCCGGGTCAAAAGCGTCCTGCTGGACCAGTCCTTCCTGGCCGGCGTCGGCAACATCTACGCCGATGAGGCCCTCCACCGGGCCGGGATCCACCCGACGGCCGCGGCCTCGCGACTGTCGCGTCCGCGGGCGGACCGCCTCCGGACCGCCGTACGCGATGTTTTGCGGGAGGCCATAGCCGCGGGCGGCTCCTCGGTCCGTGACTACCGCGATGCCGACGGCGAGCTCGGCTCGTTCCAGGATAAGCATCGCGTCTATGGACGGGAGGGGGAGCCTTGTCTCCGATGCGGCGGCACGATCCGCCGGGCCGTGATCGGCGGCCGCTCCAGCCACTACTGCCCGCGCTGTCAGAAAAGGTAGCGGCCCCCCTGATCGGGAGCCGAGCTGATGGAAGACGCCGCTCCGGCTTTTGACTTGGCCGGGGATTCCTTTATAATGGGTTGTCAAAACCGCTGAATCTTCGGGAGCGAACAATCAAGGAACGCCGGTCATGAGTGAATTCCGCACGGCCGCCGACGTCTTCCGCTTCGCCATCATCCGCGAAGAAGAGGCGGCCGCCGCTTATGCCGCTCTGGCCGAGGACCGTGCCGCCGGGGGGCTGCGGGACATGCTCCTCGAGCTGCGGGCGGACGAGCTGGAG
>DFYJ01000020.1:60000-60915 GCA_002383325.1 Candidatus Aminicenantes bacterium UBA4085 | reverse complement strand
GCGGAGCATGCCGCTGAGCAGCTCGGACTTCTCGATCGAGGTCGTGCCGACCAGGACGGGCCGGCCGGAGGCCTGGATCTCGGTGATCTCCTCGATGACCGCGTCCCACTTCTCCGGGGCCGTCCGGAAGATGACGTCCGGATTTTCGATCCGGACCAGCGTCCGGTTGGTCGGGACCTCGACCACGTCCAGGCCGTAGATATGGCGGAACTCGGCCGCCTCGGTGGCCGCCGTGCCGGTCATCCCGGACAGCTTCTTGTACATCCGGAAGTAGTTCTGGANNCGGCCGGTGAACTCGTCGACGATGACCACCTTCTCGTCCTTGACCATGTAGTCGACGTCGCGCTTGAAGAGAAAATGGGCCTTCAGGGCCTGGTTGATATGGTGGACGAGGTCCATCTGGGCCAGGTCGTAGAGGTTGGCGATATGAAGGCCTCGCTCGGCCTCAGCCACGCCTTCCTCCAGCAGCGAGACGGCCCTGGCCTTCTCGTCGATCTTGAAATGGGTCTCCGGCTTGAAGCGCCGGATCAGGGTGTCGACCTTGAAGTACAGCTCGGTCGACTCCTCGGTCGGGCCGCTGATGATGAGCGGCGTGCGGGCCTCATCGATGAGGATGGAGTCGACTTCGTCGACGACGGCGAAGTTGAACGGGCGCTGGACGAGGTCGGCCATGCGGAACTTCATGTTGTCGCGGAGGTAGNNTGCCGTAGGTGATGTCCGCGGCGTAAGCCGCCCGGCGGTCGGCGTCGGGCATGTCGTGCTGAATGGTGCCGACGGTCAGGCCGAGAAAGCGGTAGACGGGCCCCATCCATTCCGTGTCGCGCTTGGCCAAGTAGTCGTTGACGGTGACGATGTGGACGCCCTTCCGGGCAAGGGCATTGAGATAGGCGGGCAGGGTGGCCACCAGGGTCTTGC